>NZ_JBJHAH010000016.1:0-94432 GCF_054050915.1 Modestobacter sp. SYSU DS0875
TTTGAGTTGTTTGTGTGTTTGTTGTGATGGCATGGGTGGGGGTCGTCGGGGGGGCGGCGGGGGGCCCGCCCGCCCCCCCCCCCCCCCCCCCCCCCCCCCCCCCCCCCCCCCCCCCCCCCCCCCTCCGTCAGTCGGCCGGCGCGGCCGCGCCGGCGGCCTGCGCCGCCTGGTACGCCTCCACCGCCGCCTGCAGGTCGGCCTGCGCCTGCCCGATCGCCGCGAAGTCGGCGTTCCGCTGGGCGTCGGCCAGCGCGTCCAGTGCGGCGTCGATGTCGGCGAGAGCGGCCTCGAGGGTCGGGGAACCGCCCCCGCCCTCCGCCGGCGGGCTGGCACCCGGGTCCGCCGGCTCATCCGGGGCGGGAGTGTCGCCCTCGACGCCGTCGCTGTCGGGCGCGGCCTCCCCGGCCCCCTCCCCGAACACCTGGGTCAGCGCCTCGGCCAGGGTGTTCGCGTAGCCGATCCGGTCCTGGTAGTTCACCAGCACCTTCTGCAGCAGCGGGAACCCGCCGGCTCCGGTGCCCTGCACGTACAGCGGCTCCACGTACACCAGCCCGGCGTCACCGATGGGCAGGGTCAGCAGGTTGCCGAACACCGGCTCGGAGTTGTCGCTGTTGAACAGGGTCAGGTCCGGTCGCACCTGGTTGTTCGACTCGAAGGCGTTCTGCACCTGCAGTGGACCTCGGTAGGGCGTGTTGCCCGGCAGCCGCAGCACCTGGATCTCGCCGTAGCTCTCCGGCGCCGACGACGCGGAGATGAACGCCGAGAGGTTGTCCCGGTTGAAGGCGTTGAGCGCGCTGGTCAGCTGGAAGCTGGCCTGGTCGTCGCCCGGCCGCTGCGCCAGGATGTAGTACGGCGGCTGCGCCTCCTCCACCGGCCGGGTCGGGTCGTTCGGCACCTGCCACCGGTCGTTCTGGTTGTAGAAGTCGACCGGGTTGGCCACGTGGTACCGGGTCAGCACGTCCCGCTGGAGCTTGAACAGGTCCTCCGGGTACCGGACGTGACTGATCAGCTCCTCGGACATGTCGCTCTGCGGCTGCACGGTGCCCGGGAAGGCCTTCATGTACGTCTGCAGGACCGGGTCGGGGTTGGCCTCCTGGTCCCAGGCGTAGAGCCTCACCGTGCCGTCGTAGGCGTCGACGGTGGCCTTGACCGAGTTCCGGATGTAGTTGAACTGCTCGTTCGGCAGGGCCGTGGTGCCGACGCCGGTCAGGGCGTCGGTGGCCGCCTCACCCAGCGACATCTGCTCGGCGTAGGGGTAGGCGTCCGACGTCGTGTAGCCGTCGAGGATCCACTGCACCCGGCCGTCGATCACCGCCGGGTAGGGGTCGCCGTCCACGGTGAGGAAGGGCGCGGCCTTCTCCACCCGGTCCAGCGGGTCGCGGACGTAGAGCACCTTCGACTGGTCGTTGACCGCGCCGGAGAGCAGGAAGTTCCGCTCGCGGTAGAAGATCGCGAAGGTCAGCTGGCGGAAGAAGCTGCCGATCGAGACCCCGCCCTCACCATCGTAGGTGGAGTTGATCTGCCGGTCCTCCGACCCGCCCTCGGGCAGGTCGAACTCCCGCGGGTCGTCCGTGCCGCCCACCACCGAGTAGACGTCCTGGCCGAGCACGTTCATCAGCTCGCCGTAGTAGATGCGGGCCTGGTCGACGTCGATGTCGCCGGTGGTCGGCAGGTTGCCGGTGGTGAAGTTCGGCTCGCCCCCCTCCTGGCCGGCGACGACCTCGTTGGCCGGTGCCGCGACGAAGCCGTTGCCGTGCGTGTAGACGGTGTGCCGGTTGATCCAGCTGCTCTGGTTCTCGCTCAGCCCCGACTGGTCCAGCTCACGGACGGCGACCACGTAGTCCTGCAGCTCGCCGTCGACGGTGTACCGGTCGATGTCCAGCTTCTCCGGGAAGCCGTAGACGTTGCGGATCTGCTGGCGCGCGGTGAACGTCGCCGAGAGCACGTTCGGGTCCAGCAGCCGGGCGTTGGAGATGGTCGGGGAGTCCGCCAACTCGGCCAGCGCGGCATCGGTGTCGGTGCTGTTGCCGGACACGTCGCCGTCTCCGCCGGCACTGGTGGTCTGGTCCTGCGCGTAGGGGACGTACTCGACCTCGTCGAGGTCGTAGGCGGCCAGCGTGGACTCGATGGCCCGCTGGATGTACTCCTGCTCCCGCTGGTCGGCCGAGGGCTTGACGACGAACTGCTGCACGATGGCCGGGTAGGCCACCCCGATCACCAGGCTGGCGACCAGCAGCAGCCCCAGCGCGGCGGCCGGGAGCAGCGTGTTGCGCACCAGGATGTTGGCGAAGAAGGCGATGGCGCAGATGGCCGCCACGAAGACCAGGATGTTCTTCGCCGGCAGCAGCGCGTTGACGTCGGTGTACGAGGCGCCGGTGAAGACGTCACCGCGGTTGGAGTAGACCAACCCGTAGCGGTCCAGCCAGTAGGCCACCGCCTTCAGCGCGACGAACAGCCCGACCAGCACCGACAGCTGCACGCGGGCGGCACCGCTGAGCTTCTGACCCGGCGTCTGCAGCCGCAGGCCACCGAAGACGTAGTGGGTGAGCACCGAACCGATCAGCGCCAGCAGCACGATCGCGAACCCGAAGCCCAGCAGCAGCCGGTAGAAGGGGTAGTCGAAGACGAAGAACGACAGGTCCAGGCCGAACTGGGGGTCGGTCTCCCCGAAGTCGGTGGCGTTGCGGAACTCCAGCCAGGTGCGCCAGCTGCCCTGGGCGGTGAATCCGGCGAACAGGCCCAGCACCACGGCGAGCGCGGTCAGCAGCGTCTTGCGGCGCGGCTCGATCGACTGCCGGTAGCGCTCGAGGTTCTGCTGCTCCAGGGACATGGGCCGGAAGGTGGGCCGGAAGCGGTAGGCCAGGTACACCGCCAGCCCCACCAGGCCACCGGTGGCCACGCCGGCCACCGCGAACAGCAGCGCGCGGGTCTGCACCTCGGTCCAGAAGACCTCGGTGAAGTTCGTCTCGTCGAACCAGAGGTAGTCGACGTAGACGTTGGTCAGGGTGCCGATGACGCTGAACAGCACCAGCAGGACGGCGACGACGCCGATGACCAGCTTGGCGCGCCGGGACAGCGTCGGCACCGGCACGGGGGGCCGCATGGCCACGGTCGGTCTCCTGTCTGTTGCGACGTTCTCGAAGAGCGGTGTTCCCGAGAGGTGTTCTCGGGGGATGTTCCCGGGGACCAGCACGACACCGGTCACCCGGGCTCCGACCGTAGGGGCACCGGCCGCACCCGTGGGCCGGCCGGGCACTCCCGGGTCGCATCCTCAACTGTTGTCGACCGCGCCGGGTTCCCGAGGCGAGCCGAATCCGGTCAGCACACGGGCGGAGCCCGGGTCAGCAGGGGTCGGGGGCGACCCCGGCCCGCAGGTCGGCCAGCGCCTGGAGCGCGTCGTCCAGGGTGGCCACCTCGGCCATCGGGAGGCCGGGCTGGGCGTTCGCCAGCGCCTCGGCGCAGTTCGCGCTGGGCACCAGGAACAGGTCGGCGCCGATCTCCCGGGCGGAGACCAGCTTCAGCGGGACACCGCCGATCGGCCCCACGGCACCCTCGACGTCGATCGTCCCGGTGCCCGCCACCACGGCGCCCTCGGTGAGGTCGGTGTCCCCCACCAGGTCGATGATGCCCAGGCTGAGCATCAGGCCCGCCGACGGGCCACCGACGTCGTCCACCCGGATGTCGACGTCGAACGGTGCGTGCGGGGTCTCCAGCACGCTGATGCCGAGCGCGGCGCCCTCCCCGTCGGGCGCGGCGGCGGTCGTCACGGTGCCGCTGCCGGCGACACCGAGCCGGGTGTAGTCGACCTCGACCTCGGTGCCCGGCTCGATCCCGCCGAGCACCGCGGCGAGCGTCTCGAAGTCCGGCGTCGGCGTGCCGGCCACGGCCCGGACGGCGTCACCGGCCTGCAGCGTCCCCTCGGCCGGGGAGCCGTCGACCAGCTCCTGGACCACGACCGCCTCCGGGTAGCCGAGCTCGCCCAGCGCCGCTCCGCGGGCGGCCTGCTCGGAGGTGAGGAAGGCCTGCCGGTTCTGCTGGCGGGTCTCCTCCTCCGACTGGCCCGACGGGTAGACCTGCTCCCGGGGCACCACGGTGACCTCGTCGTCGAACCAGCCCTGCACCGCGCCGACCAGCGTCAGCGGCCCGGAGGGGACCCCGACCGTGGTCAGGTTGAGGTTCCCCGAGGTCTCGTTCTCCTCCCGGCCCACCACGCTGATGATCGGGGTGCCGTCGATCTCGCCGAGCGTGTTGTAGGTCGGGCCGGGCACCTGTGCGACGTAGGGCACCGGCAGCAGCGAGCCGAGCGCGCCGAACACGAACAGCAACACCGACCCGGCGACCAGCACGGTGGTCCGACGGCTCACGGCTCCTCCTCGTCCGGCGCGACACCGACCCAGCGTCGCCTGTCGACAGGCGAGAGTAGGTGACCTGCCGCCGGCGGCCGCGGAGCGCGCTCCGCTCAGAGCGCAACCACGGGCCGCCGGGCAGCGCCCGGAGGTGCGCTGCGGACCGCCGCCCGCGTCTACGGTGGGGTCATGAGTGATCTCCCGTTCGGCTTCGGCCCACCCGACCGCGATCCCGAGCGCCGGGGCGAGTCCGGCGGCTCGGGCGGTGGCCCGGCCGGGAACGACCCGTTCGGCCTGGGAGCCCTCTTCGGCGCTGCCGGCGGCGCCGGCGGCCCGGCCGACCTGATGGGCAAGATGCCGCTGTTCGCCGAGCTGCAGAAGCTGATGAACTGGTCCGGCGGCCCGGTGAACTGGGACCTGGCGCGCCAGGGGGCGATCAGCCAGCTGGCCCCGGGGCACCAGCCCACCTCCGCGGGCGAGCGGTCGGCGGTCACCGAGGCGCTGCGCCTGGCCGACCTCTGGCTGGACCAGGTCACCGAGCTTCCCTCGGGCATCGACCGCGGTCTGGCCTGGTCGCGCGTGGAGTGGGTGGAGCAGACCCTGCCGGCGTGGGCCGCCCTCATCGACCCGCTGGCCGAGCGGGTGGTCGCCGCCATGACCAGCGCCCTGCCCGCCGAGGCCGCAGCGATCGCCGGCCCGCTGGCCGGGATCATGGGCCAGATGGGCGGTGTCATGTTCGGCGCCCAGGTCGGCCAGGCGCTGGCCCGGCTCGCCGACGAGGTCACCACCAGCACCGACGTCGGGCTGCCGCTGGGCCCGCAGGGCGCCGGCGTGCTGGTGCCGCAGAACGTCGCCGCCTTCGGTGCCGGGCTGGACCGTCCCGAGGACGAGGTCCGCCTCTTCCTCGCGCTGCGCGAGGCCGCCCACCAGCGGCTGTTCGCGCACGTCCCGTGGCTGCGCCAGCAGCTGACCGACGCCGTCCACGCCTACGCCCGGGGCATCCACGTCGACCGCGAGGCGATCGAGCGGGGCATCCAGGAGGCGATGGGCGGCATGGAGGGCGGCCTGGACCCCAGCGACCCGGAGAGCATCCAGCGGCTGCTGGGCAGCGGGGTGCTGGAGCCGGAGGAGACCCCCGAGCAGCAGATGGCCCTGCGCCGGTTGGAGACCCTGCTGGCCCTGGTCGAGGGCTGGGTGGACAGCGTGGTCGCCGCCGCGGCCGCCGAGCGCCTGCCCGGGCACTCCGCGCTGGCCGAGACGATGCGCCGTCGCCGGGCCTCCGGCGGCCCGGCCGAGCAGACGTTCGCCACCCTGGTCGGGCTGGAGCTGCGACCGCGCCGGCTGCGCGACGCCAGCACGGTGTGGGGGGCCATGGCCCAGCAGCACAGCAGCGCGGAGCGCGACCGGCTCTGGTCGCACCCGGACCTGCTGCCCACCTCCGAGGACCTCGACGAGCCGCTGGACTTCGTCGCCCGTCAGGGCGCCGGGGACCCCTTCGCCCAGCTCACCGCCGACGGGATCGACGAGCAGCCCCGCGACGAAGCCGCTGACGGTGGGGAGCAGCCGAGCGACGACCCGGAGGACGGCGACACCCCCCGCACGTGACGCACCCGGCCCCGCCGCAGGGGCCCGCCGCGAGCGTGCGAGCGGTGGGGATCGGCCCCGTCCCGAGGCTCGCCCCGAGCCTGCGAGGGGTGAGGAGGACGGGGTCCTTCGACCTTTGTCAGTCGATGGCGCCGGGCTCCAGGTCGCCGTCGGCCGCGGCGGGCGCGGTCCGCCCGCCGTGCTCGACGCCCTCGAGGAACCCGAGCGCCCGCTCGGCCCGCGGGTAGGCGTGCACCAGGGCCCAGAAGCGCTGGTCGTGGTTGGGCTCGAGCAGGTGGGCGAGCTCGTGCACCAGGACGTAGTCGACGACGAACTCCGGCATCCCCCGCAGCCGGCTGGACAGCCGGATCGTGCCGTCGGCCGGCGTGCACGACCCCCAGCGGCGGTTCTGGTTGTCGACCCAGCGCACGCTGACCGGCACGGCGCGGCCGTCGAGGTGCGCGTCCGCGAGCTGCCGGGCGCGCGCCATCAGGTCCTCGTCCGAGCCGAGGGTGCGCTTGCGCCGCTCCTCCCGCGTCTGCAGCTTGGCCACCATCTGGTCGACCCAGCGGCGCTCCTCGGCGGCGCTGAACGCGGCAGGGATCAGCACGATGGTGCGGCCGTTCTCCCGGTACGCGGTCACGGTCCGCCGTCGCCGAGCGCTGCGCCGCACCTCGACGGGGCCAGCCACGGTCGTCAGCGCCTCGCCCGCGGCGGCGGGCGAGGCGTCCGGGCGGCGCTCGGGTCGCTGGTGCACGGACGCACGGTAGCCGTCGGCGCGGGGTCCGCCCAGTGGGCCGACACCCGGTGGTGGACAGGTCCACACGGTCAGTGGACAGCTGCTGCCGACGGATCCCCCGAACGGTGGAACGCGCTCCCGTCCTCCACACCCCGGGGACGGCGTCGGTGCAGGTGAGCGGCCCACCGGCCGGGTCGGCCGCGCGCCGGTCCCCCGTCGGTGCACAGCCCGATCCCGACGCTTCCCCATCGTGTCCACACCTCTGTCCACAGAGTGTGGGCCAGCTGCGGACCGGTCCGCGCCAGCCGGCCTGTGGACGACGTCGGCACGGGCGCCCCACCCGCTGGCACCCTGCTGCCGGTGACCGAGACCCCGCACCCCCTGCTCCCCGCCACCACGCCCGTGTCCTGCCCGGACGAGGGCACGGTGCAGGTCGGCGGTGCCGACGGGCGCGACGGCGTGCGGGTGTGGCCGGCCGGTCCGGAGATCGCCCGGCTGCTCACCGGCATCGACGGCCGGCGCACCGAGCGCGCCCTGCGCGGCGACTGGTCCGCGGCCGGGCTCGGTGACGACGTCGTCGAGGACCTGCTGGCCGGGCTCCGCGGCGCCGGGCTGCTGCACGAGGTCACCGCCGGCGACCTGCTGGCCACCGACCCCGGCCCGGCGGCCGCCGCCCGGGCCGGCCTGGAGCTGCCCACCGTCGCCGCCGGGCGCTGGCGGGTCCGCCGGCAGAGCTCGGTCGTCGTCGAGGGCGCGACCCGGGTCGGCACCCCGCTCGCGGCCCTGCTGGCCGCCAGCGGCGTCGGGCGGGTCTCCGTCCGCGACCGCGGGCTGACGACCGCCGGGGAACCGGTCGTCGGCGGCGTCGCCGCCGTCGACGAGGGCCGGCCGCGGGTGCTCGCTGCGGCCGACGCGGTCCGACGGGCCAGCCCGCTGACCGACCTGCGCCCACTCCCCCCGGAGCAGCACCCCGACCTGGTGGTGCTGTGCCGCCCCTGGGCGGCCCTCGACCCGCTGACCGCTGCGCTGCACCGCGACGGGGTGGCGCACCTGGTCGCGACGGTGCGCGGGGAGACCGGAGTGGTCGGTCCGCTCGTCCTGCCGGGCGTGAGCAGCTGCCTGCGCTGCGCCGAGGGGTGGCGCCGGGACGACGACCCGGCCTGGCCGGCGATCGCCGTCCAGCTCGCCGCCAGCCGGCCGGGTCCGGCGGGCAGCACCCTCACCTGCCTGGCCACCGCGGTGACCGCAGCCGTCCAGGCGCTCGCCCATCTCGACGGCGGCGACCGGGCCCCGGCCGTGCTCGACGCCGCGGTGGAGCTGCGACCACCGTCGCTGGAACCCCGCCTGCGTCGCTGGCCGCCGCACCCCGAGTGCAGCTGCGGCGCCGCAGCAGAGGGCGGGGTCGCGGCGGAGAGGGGACAATGGGGTGGTGAGTGACACCGGGCGGGACATCCCACGGGGGGCGGTGTCCCGAACGGCCCGGCTGGCAGCCCTGCCGCTGGGCGCCGCCGGGCGGGCCACCCTCGGCATCGGCAAGCGGCTGTCCGGCCGGCCGGCCGAGGAGGTCGACGCCGAGCTCCAGCAGCGCACCGCGGAGCAGCTCTTCGCCGTGCTCGGGCAGCTCAAGGGCGGGGCGATGAAGCTCGGCCAGCAGCTGTCCATCTTCGAGGCGGCGGTGCCCGACGAGGTCGCCGGCCCCTACCGCGAGGCGCTGGTCAAGCTGCAGGAGACCGCGCCGCCGATGCCGGTGCGCACCGTGCACGCTGTGCTGGCGCAGCAGCTGGGCGGCCGGTGGCGGGAGCGGTTCCGCGACTTCGACGACACCCCGGCCGCGGCGGCCAGCATCGGTCAGGTGCACCGGGCGACCTGGCGCGACGGTCGGGACGTCGCGGTGAAGATCCAGTACCCCGGGGCCGGGACGGCGTTGATGGCCGACCTGAACCAGCTCGCCCGCTTCGCGCGGATGTTCGCGGTGCTGTTCCCGGGCATGGAGGTCAAGCCGCTGATCGCCGAGCTGAAGGCCCGCGCGGAGGAGGAGCTGGACTACGGGCTGGAGGCCGACGCGCAGCGGGGCTTCGCCGCGGCCTACGCCGACGACGAGCAGATCGCCGTCCCGCGGGTGGTGGCCAGCGCGCCGAAGGTCATCGTCTCCGAGTGGCAGGAGGGCACCCCGCTGTCCCGGATCATCGCCAACGGCACCCGGGAGCAGCGCGACCGCGCCGGGCACCTGATGGCGGTGCTGCACTTCTCCGGTCCGCAGCGGGCCCGGTTGCTGCACGCCGACCCGCACCCGGGCAACTACCGGCTGCTGCCCGACGGTCGGCTGGGGGTCATCGACTTCGGCGCCACCGCCCGGCTGCCGGAGGGTCTGCCCGAGCCGATCGGCCGCCTGGTGCGGTGGGCGCTGGAGGGCCGGGCCGAGGACGTGCTGACCGACCTGCGGACGGAGGGCTTCGTCCTGCCGAACGTCGAGGTCGACGCCGAGAGCGTGCTCGACTTCGTGCTGCCGTTCCTGGAGCCGATCGCAGTGCCGTCCTTCCAGTTCACCCGCACGTGGATGCAGGAACAGGCCGTGCGGATCGGTGACCCGCGCAGCGACGCCAGCCGGCTGGGGCGCCAGCTGAACCTGCCGCCGGCGTACCTGCTGATCCACCGGGTGACCATCGGGTCGATCGGGGTGCTCTGCCAGCTCGACGCCCAGGCGCCCTACCGGGGCGTGTGCGAGGAGTGGCTGCCGGGCTTCGCCGGCTGACGGTCCACCCGGGTGGTGTGCTGGGTGGCCGGGCTCACCAGACCGCCGCCCCGGCCCGGGCAGCGCGGCGGGTGGCCCGCTCCGCCCGGCGGTCGCAGCGGCGGGCGGTGGCGATCCGTCGCGCGCGCGCCGACCGGTCGGCGTCGGCCAGTCGTTGCCGTACCTGGTCGAGGACCAGGTCGGGGTCCATCAGGAACATCGCGGGTCCTCCGGGTGCGGGGGCGCCGTGCGGCGCCGGTGGGTGGTGCATCGGGTCACGGGCCGGCTGCCGCCCGGACGTCGGACGGCAGCCGGCCGGGTGGTGCGGTGGGCGTGGCTCATGCCGCGGCCTCCGCCCGGACCTTGGGGGGACGCCCCCGCGGCCGCTTGCGGGCGATCACGACACCGCGGTCGAAGATCTCCCCGCCCCAGACGCCCCATGGCTCGGCCCGGTCGAGCGCTCCGGCCAGGCAGGACGCCCGGACGGGGCACTCGACGCACAGGCTCTTGGCCTGCTCGAGCTGGGCCGGCGCCTCGGCGAACCACAGGTCCGGGTCGGACGACGCCCGGCAGGGCAGCGTGCGGCGCGGCGCCGGGGTGAGCCCGGTGGTGGACACGTGCGTGCGGTCGATCCCTCGCCGGCGGTGGGTCGCGGGCTCGATCGTGGTCGGCACGACCGCTCCTCCTCTTCCTCGGTCGGTAGGCCGGTCGACGGGGTCCCGCCGACCGGTGGTCGGGGTGGGTCCGCGAGGCAGAGAAAGACGAAGGCCGCGGATCCCGGTTTCCGGGTTCCGCGGCCTCGAGGAGGACCAGCCGAGCGGCTAGCTCAGCGGGTCTTCAGGGGGCAGGTCACCCGGGGTGGTGCTGGTGGCGCGCTGCGCGGGGACGCCGGTGGCGGCGAGGCCCGTGCGGGTGGGGTCGATCAGGTGCGCCCGGGCGCCGTACGGCGCACCGGTGGCGTCAGCAGCAGTGGCGCCGGAGAGCAGGTCGCGCAGCCGGACGGCGGGCAGACCGGTCCCCTGGAACGGAGCGGCGGTGGGCGCCATCAGGACGGCGCGCTCGGTCCACGCGGTGGCGCACACGGCAGCGGCCGGCTCGGGGGCCACGACGCCCAGGCCGGTCACGACGAAGTCGGTGCTGTTCACGGGTCCCCTCCTCTCCGGGGTCGGAGCCGGCCTGCCGGCCGCGCTCCCTGCTGGTGCTGCTCTGTCCTGGGTGGTGCTGGTCTCCGGCGGTGCCGTCTTCGGTCCCGCCGAGTGCGTCCTGGGTCACCCCCAGGTGCTGCAGCGAAGGCTAGGGGCTGGCCGACGAACGGGTCAATCGAATTACCGGTGAACCGCGAGGAACTGTGTTCACGCAGGTCAGCCGGGTGCTCAGCCGTCGAGGGCCGCGAGCACCCCGGCGCCGTAGAGCTCGAGCTTGCGGGCCCCGACGCCGGGCAGCGCGGACAGGTCGCGCAGCGACGTCGGCCGCGTCTCCGCGATCGCCTGCAGGGTGGCGTCGGTGAACACCACGTAGGCCGGGACGGACGCCTCCTGGGCGGTGCTGCTCCGCCAGGCGCGCAGCCGCTCGAACCGCTCGCCGGCCTCCCCCTCCAGCACCACCTTGGGCCGCTTCGCCGGGCGCCGGGGCGCTGCGGCGGTGTCCGGGGCCAGCCCGTCGAGGAACCGGCTGCGCGGCCGGGCCCGGCGCCCGCCGGGGTTGCGCGCCAGTGACCACGAGAGGGTGAGCTGCTCGCGGGCCCGGGTCACCGCGACGTAGAGCAGCCGACGCTCCTCCTCGACCGCATCCGGGCGAGACTGTGACTGGGCGATCGGCACGACGCCGTCGACCAGGCCGACGACGAACACCGCGTCCCACTCCAGGCCCTTGGCCGCGTGCATCGACGCGAGCGTCACGCCCTGCACGGTCGGCGCGTGCTGGGCGTTGGCGCGTTCGGCGAGGTGGGCGACGAACCCGGCGAGGTCGAGCGTGGGCTGCTCGGCGACCAGGTCGACGGCGAGGTCGACCAGCGCGGCCAGCGACTGCCACCGGTCCCGGGCCGCGCCACCGGCCGGCGGCTGGTGCTCGGCCCAGCCCACGGACGCCAGCACGTCGCGCACGGTGGGCACCAGGGCTCCCTCCTCGTGCCCACCGGCAGCCGCGCCGCGCAGCAGCAGGACCGCCTCGCGCACCTCGGGCCGCTCGAAGAACCGCTCGCCGCCCTTGAGCACGTACGGCACGCCGACGTCGGCCAGCGCGGACTCGTAGACCTGGGACTGGGCGTTGATCCGGAACAGGACAGCGATCTCGCTGGCCGGCAGCCCGCTGTCGATGAGCTCCCGGCAGGCCTTCGCCACCGCGGCGGCCTCGGCCGGCTCGTCGGGGTGCTCGACGAACCGCGGGGCCGGGCCCTCCGGACGCTGCCCCAGCAGCCGCAGCCCCGGCAGGCCCTTGCGGGGCGGGGCCTGGCCGATCAGCTTGTTCGCCAGGCCGACCACCTGCGGGGTCGAGCGGTAGTCGCGCTCGAGCTTGACCACCTCGGCGTCGCCGTACCGGTCGGCGAAGCCCAGCAGGTAGTCCGGGTCGGCACCGGTGAAGGAGTAGATCGTCTGGTTCGGGTCGCCGACCACGCAGACCTCGGCGCGCCCGCCGAGCCATGCGTCGAGCAGCCGCTGCTGCAGCGGGTTGACGTCCTGGTACTCGTCGACGACGAAGTGCCGGTACTGCGCGCGCACCTGCCGGGCGACGTCCGGGTGCTCCTCGATGGCGTAGGCCGTGACCAGCAGCAGGTCCTCGAAGTCCAGCGTGCCGTCACGCTGCTTGGCCGACTCGTAACTGCGGTACACCTCGGCGACCGCCGCGGCGTCGAAGGGCAGCTCCCGCCCCGCCGCCGCGGCCCGGGCCGGGTAGTCCTCCGGGGTCGCCAGCGTGGTCTTGGCCCACTCGATCTCGCTGGCGAGGTCGCGCAGGCTGGTGCGGTCGGTGGTGAGCCGGTTGCGGGTCGCGGCGCCGGCGACGACGCGGAGCTTGTTCTCGATCAGCTCCGGCATCGGGCCGCCGAGGACCCGGGGGGCGAAGTAGCGCAGCTGGCGCATCGCCGCGGAGTGGAAGGTGCGGGCCTGCACGCCCCCCACACCGAGCGCGGAGAGCCGCCCGCGCAGCTCGCCGGCGGCGCGGGCGGTGAAGGTCACCGCGAGCACCTGCTCGGGGACGAACTCCCCGAGGTGCACGCCGTAGGCGATCCGGTGGGTGATCGTGCGGGTCTTGCCGGTGCCGGCGCCGGCCAGGATGCAGACCGGCCCCCGCACCGCGGCCGCGGCCGCCCGCTGCTGCTCGTCCAGGCCGGCCAGCACCGCCGCGGCGCCCGCCGTCCCTTCCCGGACCCCGTCCCCTGCGATCTGGCCCTCTGCTGTCCGCGGCATCCCCACGTACCCGATCCTCCCAGCCCGGGACGACAGGCCGGGGAAGCATCCCCAGGACCGCGGCGTTGCCTCACCGGCAGGCTCCCCGGGTCGGGCCACCCTCCCCGGGTGGCCCTCGGGGGCACGAACGAGGGAGGATCCACCCGATGAGCGCTCCGGCACCCACGGTCACGATGTACACCACCAGCTGGTGCGGCTACTGCGTCCGGCTGAAGAAGCTGATGCAGCTCGAGGGGATCGACTACGCCGAGGTCAACATCGAGACCGACGAGAACGCCGCCGAGCTGGTCATGCAGGCCAACGGCGGCAACCGCACCGTGCCCACCCTGGTGTTCGCTGACGGCTCCGCGCTGACCAACCCGAGCATCGAGCAGGTCAAGGGCCAGCTCGCGCAGCTCCCGGACGCGTGATCCCCGACCCGCGGCCCTCCGGGGGCGACGACCGCCCCGCGGGGGGTTGCGGGAACGCGTCCGCCGCCTCCGAGCCCGCTGCTGCCGACTGCCCCCTGGCCGCGACCCGCAGCACCTGGGTCGTGCTGCCACCGGACGCGCTGCGCACGCCCGACGGCGCGCCGGCCGTGCTGCTGACCCGCACCACGGCGGGGTGGACGGTGCTGCAGCCCCCGGCCGATGGCGGCCAGTCCGCCGGCGCGGAGGGCGACACCGGGCTCCCGCTGGTCGAGGCGATGACCCTCGCCGACCTGGTGGCCGGCGAGCTGGGAGTCCATCCCGAGCCCGACCGTCAGGCCCGCCGGGCGGCCCGGTCCGGCGCGGCACCGGCGGCTGCCGAGGGCCGTGCCGAGACCGAGGAGGTCCAGGCCCTCCGGCGCACCATCGCCCAGCTGGAGCACGCCCTGGCCGCCCGGGTGTCGATCGAGCGGGCGATCGGGGTGCTCGCCGAGCGCCACGACGCCCCGCCGAGAGAGGCCTTCGAGCGGCTGCGCCAGCAGGCCCGCAGCTCGGGCCGCTCGGCCGCCGACCTCGCTCTGGAGGTGTTGGCCTCCCTCGCCCCGGAGCCACCGCACCCGGCCCCGGGACGCCGGGGTGCCCACGACGAGCGCACTGGCCGGGCGCCGCACGTGCTCGGCTCCAGCGGCACCGACGCGCCCGCCCCGGGAGCGCCGAGCTGACCGCTCCGCTCCCGCTCTCCCCCGGCGCGCTCGCCGATCGCCTGGCCGAGCTGCTCGCCCCGCTGCCGCCCGAGCCCGGTGCGGCCGCGCTGCGGGTGGCCGTCGACGGCCCGGACCTGCCGGGCGCCGCTGATGGGGTGACCGGGCCGGGGGCGCTGGCCACTGCGCTGGCCGAACGACTGCCGGGCCTCAGCCGCGCGGCCGCGGTCGTGCCGGCCGATGGCTTCTACCGCCCCGCCTCCCTGCGGCTGGAGCACGGCCGCACCGATCCCGACGCCCGGTACTCCGACTGGCTCGACGCCGGCGCGCTGGCGCGGGAGGTGCTGGACCGCTGCGGTCCCGGTGGCCCGGGCGAGTACCTGCCCGCGCTCTGGGACGTGGCGCGTGACCGGGCGGCCCGCGAGAGCTACCGCCCCGCTCCGGCCGGCGGCGTGCTGCTGGTGCCCGGCTCGCTGCTGCAGGGGCTGGGGCTGGCATTCGACGTCGTCGCGCACCTGCGGGTCAGCCCGGCCGCCCGGCGCCGTCGGGTGCCGGCGGAGCGGGAGTGGGAGCTGCCCGCCTTCGACCGCTACGACGACGAGGTCGATCCGACGGCGCTGGCCGACGCGGTCGTGCTCGCCGACCACGCCGACCGCCCGGCGCTGGTGACGGCCGGCCGGCTGCTCAGCTGAACTCGCCGGCCACCCAGCGGTCGATGATGTGCCGTGCGATGGAGACCCTGGGCGGCAGCGCCTGCGGGCCGCTGCCCGAGCGCAGCTCGTCCCGGCTGAACCAGCGCGCCTCCTCGATCTCGTCGTGGTCGATGCGCAGCTCGGTGTCGACCGCGCGGGCCACGTAGCCCAGCATCAGCGACTGCGGGAACGGCCAGGGCTGGCTGGAGACGTACCGCACGTCGGTGACACGGATGCCGACCTCCTCGGCCACCTCGCGGGCCACCGCCGCCTCCGCGGACTCCCCCGGCTCGACGAAGCCGGCCAGGATGGAGAACCGCCCGGCCGGCCAGACGGCCTGCCGGCCCAGGACGCAGCGGTCGCCGCCGTCGTGCACGAGCATGATCACGGCCGGATCGGTGCGCGGGAACACGTCACGGCCGTTCTCCGGGTCGCGCTGCACCCAGCCGGCGCGCTCGATCGTGGTGCGCGCACCGGTCATCGGTGAGAACCGGTTGCGCTCGTGCCACTCGATGATGCCCACGGCCTGCGCCAGCAGACCGGCGTCGAGGTCGCCGAGCTCGCCCCCCACCTCGCGCAGGCCGGCCCAGCGGTCGACCTGCCGGCCGTCGAGTGCCGCCGGGCGCGGCGTGCGCAGCGCGGCGTAGGGGACGTCGTCGGCTTCACCGAGGTAGATCGCGCCCTCGGGCATCGCCGGGCGCTCGTCGTAGACCAGCTCCGGCCGGCCGCCGGCGTCGCGGACAGGCGCGGCGCGCTGGTCATCGACGAGCAGCACCCGCACCGGCCGCCCCTGGGCGGGGTCGGGCAGCAGCCGGGAGAGGTGCCCGCGGTCGTGCGCGGTGCGGGAGAGCAACGGGGTGTCGGTGACCGCGCCGGCGTAGCGGTCGTCGGGCCAGAACCCGCGGACGTCGGGCGGCGTGGTGCCGGGTGCGGGGTCGTCGGCCGGGGTGCTGCCGCCGGGCGGGACGCTCACGCCCCGGCCTGCGGCGCCGGCGCGGTCGGGACCGGACGGACCTCGACCGGACCGACCGCGCCGAGCGGGTCGGCGACCCGCTCGGCGTCCCCGACCACGACCGCGGTCAGCGCGGTGGGCGCGAGCCACCGGCGAGCGGCCTCGGTGACCTCGTCGACCCCGACGGCGGCCAGCGCTCGCTGGTGGTCGGCCAGCCACTCGGCGGACAGGCCCGACCCGAACAGCGCCGAGAGGGTGCTGGCCAGGCCGGCGTGGGTGGCGGTGCCCAGCGCGAGCGTGCCGAGCAGGTAGCGGCGGGCGGACTCGAGCTCGGCCTCGGAGACCGGGATCAGCGCCATGCGCCCGAGCTCGTAGAGCGTCTCCAGCAGCGCCGGGCCGGTGACCTCGGTGGCGACGTCGGCGTCGACCAGGAAGGAGGAGCCGGCGACCAGGTGCTCCACCGAACTGCGCGGGCTGTAGGTGTACCCCCGCCGCTCACGGAGGTTCTCGACCAGCCGGGAGGAGAAGTAGCCACCGAACACCATGCTGGCCAGCCGGACGGCGGGCAGCTGCGGGTCGGTGCGGCCGGGAGCCGGACCACCGAGGCGGATGTTCGACTGCACCGCGCTGTCCCGGTGCACCAGCTGGAGCGGGCCGGGGGCGGTCGCCGGAGCGGGCGGCGCGGTGACGGCGACGCCCTCGGCGGTCCAGCCGGCCAGGGCGGTGCCCACCGCGTCGGCCGCCGCGACCGGGTCGACGTCGCCGACGAGCACCAGCGTGCTGCCCGCGGGCAGCACCCGGTCACGGTGCAGCTTGCGCAGCGCGGCCGGGGTGACCGCCCCGACCAGTTCGGCCGAGGGCAGCTGCTGGGCGTAGGGGTGCGAGCCGTAGCGGCGCTCGGCCAGGGCGGTGCGGGCGATGAGCCCCGGCTGCGAGCGGGCGATGCGCAGCCGCTCCCCGACCCGGGACCGTTCGGCCTCGACCTGGCGCGCCGGGTAGGTGGCCGAGCCGAGCAGCTCGGCGACGACACCGAGGACCTCGCCCAGACCGCCGGGCAGCATCGTGGTGGCGAGCAGCAGCCGGTCGGCGTCGGCCGAGACCGACAGCTCGGCACCCTGTGCCTGCAGCAGCTGGGCGAGCTCCAGCTCGTCGTGCCGGGCGGTGCCCAGCAGCACCGCGCCGCTGAGGACGGCGGTGCGCGCGGCGTGCACGGCGGCGGTGCGCGGGGTGGCGGCGGCGAAGGGCACCCGCAGCCGGAGCTCGACCAGCGGCACGCCGGGGCGCGGTACGACGACCAGGCGCAGGCCGTTGGGCAGTGTCGTCTCGTGCACCTGCGGAACGGGCATGGGCCGGGGGTCGCCCAGCGGCGGCACCAGCACCGGGGCGCTCATCGCGCACCGCCCGCGCGCAGCTCGAGGACCGCGGCGGTGTCCGGGGACAGGCCCCGCGCCGCCGTCCGCACCTGGTCGGGCGTGACCGCGGCGAGCCGCGCGGCGAGCTCACCGGCCAGCTCGGCACGGCCGTGGATCAGCTCCGCGGCCGCGAAGCCGAGCGTGCGGCCGAGCACGGAGTCGGCCTGCTGCAGCAGCTGGGCCTCCGCCCGGGCGGTCACCCGGGCGAGCTCCTCGGCGGGGACGCCGTCGGTGGCCACCTTCTCGACCTCCTCGTGGACGGCGCGCAGCACCGTGTCGGTGTCGACCTCCGCCGGGTGGTGCACCTGGGTGACCAGCAGCGTGGCGTCGCGGACGTCGAACGGGTCACCGAACAGGCCCAGGTAGCTGCTCTGCCCGACCGCGAGCTGGTCGGTGTGCAGCAGCCGGCGCTCCAGCCGGGAGGCGTCGCCCTCGCTCAGCAGCTCGGTGAGCAGCACGGTGCCGAGGTAGGTGTCCAGGTCGTTGACGGGGTCGGGCACCCGCCAGCCGATCGCGACCGCGGGGGCCGGGGCCAGCGGGTCCTCGACCACGCCGTGCCGGACGGCGGTCGGTGACGGCTCGCCGGTGTTCGGCATCGGTGGGGCCGGGCGGGCGGGCACCTGGTCGAACCAGCGGCGGACCAGCTGCTCGGTCTCGGTGACGTCGAGGTCGCCGCCGATGCAGAGCACGGCGTTGGCCGGGGCGTAGTAGCGGTCGAAGAAGTCCTGCGCGTCGTCGACCGTGGAGGACTCCAGGTCGACGAAGGAGCCGTAGCCGTCGTGGGTGTTGGCGAAGGTCTCGAACGCGATCGGCGGCAGCTGCAGCCACGGGAAGGCGCCGTAGGGGCGGTTGAGCACGTTGACCCGGATCTCCTCCTTCACCACGTCGATCTGGTTGCGGAGGTTCTCCTCGGTGATGGCCGGGGCTGCCATCCGGTCGGCCTCCAGGAAGAGGGCCCGTTCGAGCGCCTCGGCCGGCAGCGCCTGGAAGTAGTTCGTGTAGTCCTGGTGCGTGGAGCCGTTGAAGGTGCCGCCGGCGGCCTGCACCAGCCGGGCGTGCTCCATCTTCGGGACGTTCGCCGAACCCTGGAACATCATGTGCTCGAACAGGTGGGCGAAGCCGGTGCGGCCCGGCGGCTCGGAACGCATGCCGACGTCGTAGAAGACGCTGACGGCGACGACGGGGACACTCCGGTCGGGCGCCAGGACCACGCGCAGCCCGTTGTCGAGCGTGAACCGCTCGACCGGGTGGCGCAGGACCAGGTCGCCCTGAGCTGCTGTCACACGCCCGACCCTAACCGCGCCCGCGGACGCGCCGCCCAGCGGTTCGCCCGTTCGGACGGGTACGACGAAGCCGGCCGGGAGGAACCCCTCCGGCGCTTGTGCTCTGCTCACCCGTGGTGAGCAGAGCACAAGCGTCCTGGACCCCTGCGTGCAGCGCCGGCCGGGCACGGCACCTGGCCGCGGTGGAGCCAGGAAGGCCGACCAGTGTCACAGCACCTCGACGGACTCCAGCACGCGGTCGACGACGCCGTAGAGCTCGGCGTGGGTGTTGGGGACGGAGACGTACAGCAGCGCCGGCGCCTCGCGGCCGACGTCGACGAGCAGCAGCGCGGCCCGCTCCCCGGTGGCGTCGTAGCCCTCGACGTCCCAGGCGAGGTCGAACTCGTAGACCCAGGCCTGCGCGCCATCGACGGTGACCGCCTCGTCGCGGCGCACGGTGCGCTCGTTGGGGCCGGGGTAGTGGGCGTACCGGACGAAGTCGGCGATCGTGGTCGTGGTGATCTGCAGGCTGGCCGGGCCGCTCCAGCCGAACGCGGACACCAGCGGCCCGGACGTGCACTGGGCGATGAAGGAGTCGAAGCCGTCGGGCAGCTCCTCCTGGGTGACGAAGTACTGCCCGGCCGTGGCCGTGGTCTCCACCTGGTCGCGGCGGTCCCACTCGAACCAGCCGTCGCCGAGCCACGGGTAGGAGATCCCGGCGGCCTCGTCGACGACCCGCACCGTGCCCGGGGGGAACGGGGTGCCGGGCTCGATGTTGGGCCGGGCGACCGGGGTGCCCGACCCGTCGTCGCCGGCGCGGCCGACGAGCACCCCGACGAGCACGACGAGGGCGACCACCAGCAGGGCACCGAGCCCGATCAGCAGCGGCCGGCGTGACCGGGGGGCGGGCTCGGGCGACCCGGCGCTCCACGCCTCCCAGGCCGGTTCGGCGGCCGGCCGGGTGGGCGCCTCGAACGGCTGACCGACCTGGACGCCGGGGCCGGCGGGGGTGGTGACGTCGGACCAGCCGGCGCCGTTCCACCACCGGACCAGCCCCGGCCCGCCGTCCGGGTCGGGGTACCAGCCGGGCGGGGCGGCTCCGGGTGCGGTCACGTCAGCGGGCGACGGTCGCCAGCTCGCGCCACAGGTGGGCGGCCGCCTCCGCGCCGCGGTGCAGCATCGACAGCAGCACCCGCTCGTTGGGCGAGTGGATCCGGTCGGTGGGCAGCCCGGCGCCGAGGAACACCAGCGGCGCACCCAGCTGCTCGACGAGGTCGGCCTCCGGGCCGCTGCCGCCCTCCTTCATGAACAGCACCTGGTCCGGCGCGCTGTCCCAGGCCTGGGCGATCGCCGACAGCAGCGCGTCCATGTACGGGGAGTCCAGGTCGCTGGCGCAGGGGGCGACGCCGCCGGGCGGCGCCTGCACCTCGGCCTCGATGCCGTCGGGCAGGTGCTGCTCGACCCAGGCGCGCACCTGGTCGGCGATCTCCTCCGGTCGCTGGTCGGCGACCAGCCGGAAGGTCAGCTTGGCGTGCGCCTCGGCGGGGATGATCGTCTTGTGGCCGGGGCCGGTGTAGCCGCCCCACATGCCGTTGACCTCCGCCGTCGGCCGGGCGCCGATGCGCTCCTGGGTGCTGAACCCGGCCTCGCCGGTGGTGGTCCGGGAGGCGGCCGGCCCGGCCAGCCACGCGGCCTCGTCGAACGGCACCCGGCCCATGAGCTCGCGCTCGCGGTCCGACAGCGGCCGCACCTTGTCGTAGAAGCCGGGGAGGGTGACCCGCCCCTGCTCGTCGTGCAGTGCGCTGATCAGCTCGGCCAGAGCGTGCAGCGGGTTGGGGACGGCGCCGCCGAAGGAGCCGGAGTGCAGGTCGACGGCCGGGCCGCGCAGGGTGATCTCGGCGTCGGCCAGCCCGCGCATGGAGGTGACGGCGCTGGGCAGGTGGGGAGCGGCCATGCCGGTGTCGCTGACCACGACGACGTCGCAGCCGAGCCGGTCCCGCTTCTCCCGCAGCAGCTCCGCGAAGTGCGGCGAGCCGGACTCCTCCTCCCCCTCGATGACCAGCTTCACGGTGACCGCAGGGGTGTCCCGGCCGGTGGCGGCCAGGTGGGCGCGCATGCCGAGCAGGTGGAAGGCGACGTTGCCCTTGTCGTCGATGGCTCCGCGGGCGTGCAGCTCGGGGCCGTCGGCGCCCTCGACGCGGGTGGGCTCGAACGGCGGGTGCTCCCACAGCTCCAGCGGGTCGACCGGCTGGACGTCGTGGTGGCCGTAGACGAGGGCGACCGGGGCGCCGGCGTCGGCCGAGGGCCACTCGGCGAAGACCGCCGGGGCGCCGGGGGTCTCCCAGATCTCCACGGTCGGGAAGCCGGTGCGGCGCAGCGCCTCGGCCAGCCACTCGGCGCTGGCCCGCACGTCGCCGGCGTGGGCCGGGTCGGCGGAGATCGACGGGATCCGCAGCCAGGCGTCGAGGTCGGCGTGCAGGTCCTCGAGGTGGGTGGTGACGAAGTCGCGTTCGGCGCTGCTGCTCACCGTCGAACGGTAACGCGGGGTGCCGAGCCGACCGGCGCGGTGGCGGCTACGTTGCGTGCATGCCGGTGGGGATGTTGCAGGTGGACGTCGGTGACCTGACCTTCGACGTCCGGACCGACGGACCGGACGACGGGCTGCCGGTGCTGCTGCTGCACGGCTTCCCGGAGACCTCGCTGTCGTGGTCGGCGGTGACGCCGCTGCTGGCCCAGGCCGGGCTGCGCACCTTCGCCCCCGACCAGCTGGGCTACTCCCCCGGGGCCCGGCCGCTGGACGTCGACGCCTACGCGCTGCCCAACCTGGTCCAGGTCACCGCCGACCTGATGACGGCGCTGGACGTGCCGGTGGCGCACGTGGTCGGCCACGACTGGGGCGCGAACGTGGCGTGGGCGCTGGCCGCGTGGCACCCGGACCGGGTCGCGTCGCTGACCGCGGTCTCGCTGCCGCACCCGACGGCGTTCACCCTCGCCTACCGCGCGGACCGGGAGCAGAAGGAGCGGTCGGGCTACATCCGGCTGTTCCGGACGCCCGGGGAGGCGGAGCAGACGCTGCTCGCCGACGACGCGCGGCGGCTGCGGCGGCTGCTGGAGGCACCCGGCGTGCCGGCCGAGGCGGTGGACGCCTACGTCGGCGTGCTGTCCGCGCCGGGCGCGCTGACCGCCGCGCTGAACTGGTACCGGGCGATGGACGCCGGTACCCGGGTCGACCGGGTCGAGGTGCCGACGACGTTCGTGTGGAGCGACGGCGACGTGGCGATCGGCCGCACCGCGGCGGAGGCGTGCGCGGACCAGGTGACCGGCGACTACCGGTTCGTGGAGCTGCCGGGGATCACCCACTGGGTGCCGGAACAGGCGCCCGACGCGCTGGCCGGCGCCATCATCGAGCGGGTGCTCGCCGGCGCCGCGTTCGACCCCGCCCGCGGCCACCACCTGGCCCCGCCCAGCTGACCGTCTCGGCCCCACGCGTGTGCGCTGACTGCTGGTCGGCGGGGCAGCAACCAGCACTCTGCGCACACCGTCAGGGTGGTCTGTGAGCGCTCAGCGCAGGGGCAGCTTCATCCCGACGTGGCTCGCGGTGAACCCGAGGGACTCGTAGAAGCGGTGCGCATCGGCCCGGGCGGCGTCCGTGGTGAGCTGCACCAGCGTGCAGCCGCGTTCCCGGGCCCGGTCGACCGCCCAGTCGACCAGCCGGCGGCCCACCCCGTTCCCGCGGTGCGCGGCCGCCACCCGCACGGCCTCGATCTGCGCCCGCTGGCCGCCCCGCCGCACCAGGTGAGGCAGGAAGGTGACCTGCAGGGTGCCGACGACCTCTCCGTCGACGTCCGCGACGACCAACCGGGTGCGCGCGTCATCGCTGATCGCCGCGAACGCCCGCAGGTAGTCGGCCACCAGTGGCTCGCCCGGCTGCTCACGGGCGGACCCCAGTGCGTCGTCCGCGTACAGCGCCACGACCGTCGGGAGGTCGCTCTCGAGCGCGTCTCGAATCATGCCGACCCCCTGGTCCGACGATGTGCGCTGACCGCCAGTTCCGGGGCCGGCAACCAGCACTCTGCGCACACTGTCGGACTCCGTCAGTCCGCGCCGGCGATGAGAGCGAGCAGGCCGGCCTCGTCGAGCAGGTCGACCGGGCGGAGGGTGACCCCGGCGGCGACGTGGTGGAAACCGGCGCTGACCCGCTCGACCGGCACCCCCGTGAGCCGCGACCAGCCCAGCCGGTAGGCGGCCAGCTGCACGCCCGCGGCGGCCAGCTCGGTGGCGCCGGGCACCGGACCGGTCTTCCAGTCGATCACCTCGAAGCCCCCGTCGGGGGTCGCGTAGACGGCGTCGATCCGCCCGCGGAGCGTGAGCGGACCCAGCGGTGTCTCGAACGGCGCCTCCACGTCGACCGGCTGCCGGTCGGCCCACTCGCTGGCCAGGAACGCCTCCTGCAGCGCGGCCAGCGCCTCGTCGGGAGCGGCCTCGGCGTCGCCGGAGCCGGGCAGCTCGTCGAGGTCGATCAGCCGGGAGGTACCGAACCGCTCCTCCAGCCAGGCGTGGAACGCGGTGCCCCGGCGAGCGAGCGGCGCCGGCGCGGCCGGCATCGGGCGGCGCAGGCGCCGGGCCAGCTCCGCCGGGTCGCGGCGCAGCGCCACCAGCGCCGACACCGACAGGTGCGCGGGCAGCACCACCTCGACGTTGCCGCGGGAGTGCTCGGCCCGCTCGCGCAGCAGCAGGTCGGCGTCGCGCAGCCAGTCGGCGACCAGCGGGTCGTCGGTGGCCTGCAGCGCCTCGTCGGTGAGCGGGTGCGGCCGGCTGGCGGCGACCAGCTCGGCGGCGGCGCTCAGCGCCCGGCGCCGTCCCGCGGACAGCGGGTCGGCCGGCCACACGCCGATCGGCCACTCGGCCAGCGCCGGGTTCTCCGCGTCGTCGGCCGGCGCCTCGGCCCAGGCGTCGACGACGCCGGCACCGGCGTCGACGGCGTCCTTGACCGCGAGGAGCAGCGAGGACGGCCCGCAGACGGTCTTGCCGTCGCGCCACCAGCTGCCCGAGCACAGCAGCAGGTGCTTGGCCCGGGTGACCGCCACGTAGCCGAGCCGGATCTCCTCGGCCAGCCCGAAGTCCTTCCACTCGGCGACGTAGTCGGCCAGCGCGTCGCGGACCGCGGCCTGGTCGCCGGAGCCGGGCACGGGCAGGTGGAGCCGGGGCAGCTCGGCGCGGTCGGTGAGCCGCAGGTCGACCGGTACGGCGCCGGGGTCACGGATCCAGGAGTCGGAGGCGTCGCCCCTGGCCGGGAACTGGCCGACGGTCATGCCGGGGACGGCGACGACGTCCCACTCCAGGCCCTTGGCCGAGTGCCCGGTGAGCAGCTGCACGGCCTCCGGGTTGACCGCCACCTCGCCGGGTTCCAGCCCGCGCTCACGGACCTCGGCGTCGGCGAGGTAGCCGAGGAACGCCGGCAGCGAGGGGAGCTCGGCCAGCTCGGCGAACTGGGCGGCGACCTCGTGCAGCGCGTCGAGGTGCGTGCGCGCCCGGCCGGGGGTGACGTCGGGGTGGCTGGCGAGCTCGGTCTCCAGGCCCAGGACGCGCACCACCTCGTCGACCAGGTCGGGCAGCGACTCCCCCAGCCGTCCGCGCAGCGCAGCCAGCTCGGTGCCCAGCCGCCGGAGCCGGCGGAAGCCCTCGGCGGAGTAGGCCTCGGGGCGGCCGAGGTCGTCGAGCGCCTCGATGATGCTGCCCCGTTCCCGGGGCAGCTCGGGGGTGGCGCCCTCGGTGGGGGCGGCGGCGACGTCGCCGGGCGGGCCGGGCTCCGCGGCCGCGGTCCGCCGCTCGCGCACCAGCGACCGCGCGCGGCCCTCCAGCGCGGCGAGGTCGCGCGGGCCGATCCGCCAGCGGGCGCCGGTGAGCAGCCGGCCCAGCGCGTCACCGGCGGTGGGGTCGACCAGCACGCGCAGCGTGGCGACGACGTCGGAGACCTCCGGGACGTCGAGCAGCCCACCGAGGCCGACGACCTCGACCGGCAGCCCGCGCTCGCGCAGCGCCGCGGCGATGCCGGGCAGCTGGGCCCGCCGGCGGGCCAGCACCGCGATCGTCGGGCGCTTCTCGGCAGGGCCGCGCTGGTCGGGACGGTGCCACTCGGCGGCCAGCCGGTCGGCGAGCGCCGCGGTCTCCTCGGCGACGGTCTCGTAGAGCCCGACGTGCACCGCGCCCGGCCCGGCGACGGGTGAGGGCGTGAGGTCCGGCAGTGGCTGCTCGGGTTCGGGCAGCGCGGCGGCGACGGTGTTGGCGACGGCGAGCACGGCCCGGTCGTTGCGCCAGCTGGTCGACAGCGTGAGTCGCTCGGCCGGCCGTTCCGGGGTGCCGGGAAAGGTGCGGGCGAACCGCTCGATGGTGCCGGCCGAGGCCCCGCGCCAACCGTAGATCGACTGCCGCGGGTCGCCGACGGCGAGCACCGGGTGCCCACCGGGACCACCGAACAGCGCCTCGAGCATGCGCAGCTGGCCGACGCTGGTGTCCTGGTACTCGTCGAGCAGCACCACCCGCCAGCGGGCCCGCTCCCGGCGCCCCACCTCCGGGGAGCTGACCGCCACCCGGGCGGCGTAGGCCACCTGGTCGGCGTAGTCGATGGCGCCCGCGGCCCGCTTGCGCGCCTCGAACGCCTCGACCATCGGCAGCAGCGCCACCCGGGCCCGCTGTCGCGCGAGCATGGCCAGCACGTCGGCGTAGGGCCCCTTCTTCCGGCCGGCGTCGGCGTAGCCGCGCAGCTGGGCCTCGAACCGCGCGGTCCAGGCACGCAGCCGGTCCGGGCTGACGTCGTGCTCGCCGAGCTCGGCAGCCAGCTGCAGCACGTCCTCGGTGGTGGTGACCAGGCCCAGCGCCACGTCGGCCATGTCGCCGGTGTGCCCGGCGACGACGGTGGCGGCCTGCCCCCAGCACATGGCCGGGCCCAGCACACCGGCGCCGGGCTCCACCCCGATCCGCAGCCCGTGCTCGGCGACGATCCCGGCGGCGTAGCCGTGGTAGGTGGCGACGGTGGGCGCGGCGACGGCCAGCCGCTCGCGCAGCGCCGGGTCGGTGTCGGGGTGCTCGGCCAGTGCCCCCAGCCGCAGCCGCACCCGGGCGTTGAGCTCGCTGGCGGCCTTGCGGGTGAACGTCAGCCCGAGCACCGCCTCCGGGGCGACCAGCTGGTTGGCCACCAGCCAGGCGACCCGGGCGGCCATCGTCTCGGTCTTGCCCGACCCCGCACCGGCGACGACGACCAGCGGCCGGTCGACCGGCGCGGAGACGACACCGGCCTGCTCGGGTGAGGGCGCATAGCTCAAGCCACACCGGGCGGCGACCTCGGCGGGGGTGAGCAGCTCCGGCAGCGCCGGTTCGCCGACCGGCCCCAGGCCGGGGAGGTCGAACGAGAGCTGCGTCATGACGTGACCTGCCGGCCGGACTCCTGCACCGGGCAGCTGCGGCGGAACGCGCAGCGCTCGCAGTCGGTGTCGGTGCGCGCGACGAACGTGCCGGCACCCATGCCCTCGCCCACCTCCGCGATCAGCTCCCCGGCCCACGTCTGCCGCGGGTCGACGTCGGGAGGCAGCGGCGACTGCGCGTGCTCCTTGGCCGCCTTCTGCGCACCGCCCACCTGCAGCAGCGCGGCTCCCCCGCTGACCGTGCCGTGCCGCTCGAAGGCGCCCTCGGCGACGGCCACCTGGTAGGCCGCGAGCTGCCCGTGCTCCTCCACGGCCCGCGGCGCGGTCTTGCCGGTCTTCAGGTCGACCACCACCAGCCGGCCGTCGGCATCGCGCTCCAGCCGGTCGACCTGACCGCGCAGCCGTGCCCGGCCGACGACGACGTCGAAGTCCTCCTCGGCGGCGACCAGCTCGCGGTCACCCTTCGCGTGCCAGGCGAGGAACTTGGCCAGCATCTCCTGGGCGCGGTCCCGCTGCCGCTGGTCGAACCAGCCCGGCCCGAGGTCCAGGCCGTCGAGCTCGGTGTCCAGCACCGCCGCGGCCTCGGCCGGGGGCAGGCCCTCGGCCACCCGCTGGGCGACGTCGTGCACCGCCGACCCGACGGTGCGGGTCGCCTCCGGCGCCGCCTCCGCACCGACCGCCCCGAGCACCCACCGCAGCGGGCAGCGCTGGAAGGTGTCGATCGCCGAGGGCCGGACGGGGACGACGTCGGCCGGGTCGACCAGCGGGGCGTCGTCGGACAGCGGTGCCAGCCCCCACCAGCCCGCCGGGTCGGCACCGGGCACCCGCTCGTCGGCCAGCCGGCGCAGCACGGCGGCGGCGCTGGACCGGCGCGGCGCCGGGGTCTGCGGGTCGGTGAGGTGCCGGCGCAGCTCGGCGACCAGCGCCGGGAGGGTGAGCTGCCGGGGCAGCGGGGTGTGCGGCCGAGTGCCGTCGCCGCCGGGCGGCAGCGGGTCGACCAGGTCGAGGAAGCGCGAGGCGGCGGCCCCGGCGTCCCCGCCCTCCAGCGCGCCGTCGACGGCGGTGACCAGCAGCCGCCGCCGGGCGCGGGTGCAGGCCACGTAGAACAGCCGGCGTTCCTCGGCGAGGGCGAGCGTGCGGCGGTCGAGGTGCTCCGGGTCGGTGCCACCGGCGGCGTCCACCAGGTCCTCGGCGCCGAGCAGGCTGGCCCGGGTGCGCAGGTCCGGCCAGACACCGTCCTGCACCCCGGCCACGCAGACGACGTCCCACTCCAGGCCCTTGGCGGCGTGCGCGGTGAGCAGCCGGACCGTCTCCCCGGCCGGCGCCCGGGCCGCGCCGCTGTCACCCGGCAGCTGCTGGGCGCCCAGGTGGGCGACGAAGGCGGCCACCCCGGCGTGCGGCAGCCGGTCGACGAAGGCCGCGGCGGCGTCGAAGAGCGAGACGACGGCGTCCAGGTCGCGGTCGGCGACCGCGCCGGTCGGCCCGCCGGCGGCGCTGGCCCGGGCCCAGCGGTGGCTCAGCCCGCTGGCCTGCCACATCGCCCACAGCACGTCCTCGGCGGAACCGCCGGTGGTCAGCGCGAGCCGCCCGGCCGACAGCACCCGGGCGACCCGGGCGGCCGGCCGGGCCACGTGCTCGGGCAGCGCGTCCAGCAGCGTGGCGTCGGCGAGCACCGCGGCCAGCGGCGCGCCCCGGGAGCCGGCGTCCTCCCCACGGTCGACCAGCGCCCGCCGGGCCGCGCGGCGCAGCCGGCGCAGGTCGAGGACGGTGGCCCCGCCCAGCGGCGACGCGAGCAGCGCCTCCGCGCCCGGCTCGTCGAACCCCGCCTCACCGGGCTCGCCGCCGACCGGGGACGGCGCCGGGAGGAGGGCCCCCAGCGCGGCGAGGAACGGCTGCACCGCCGGCTGGGCGGCGAGCGCGACGTCGTCGGCGGAGACCGCGACCGGCACCCCGGCCTGGGTGAGCGCGCGACGCACCGGGGCGAGAGCGGCCGCTGCCGAGCGGACCACCACCGCCATCTGCGACCAGGGCACGCCGTCGAGCAGGTGCGCCCGGCGCAGCGTGTCGGCGAGGAACGCCGCCTCGGTGGCCGGGGAGTCGAAGACGTGCACCTCCGCCTCCCCGGGCGGGATCCCCTCGCCGGGGGCGAGCCGACGGTGCTCCCAGGGACCGGGCAGCCCCTCGGCGACCCGGCGGCTGACCGCGAGCAGCTCGGCCCCCGAGCGGCGGCAGACGCCGAGCGACAGCCGGTCGGCGGGGCGGCCGTCGCGGTGCCGGAAGCGGGTGGGGAACTCGACGATGCCCCGCGGCTCGGCCCCGCGGAAGGCGTAGATGGCCTGGTCGGGGTCGCCGACGACGACCAGGTCGCCACCGCCGCCGGCCAGCAGCTCGACCAGCTCCACCTGCGCCGGGTCGGTGTCCTGGTACTCGTCGACGAACAGCCAGCGGGCCCGCTCCCGCTCGGTGCGCAGCAGGTCGGGGTCGGCGCGCAGCTCGTCGATCGCGGTGCGCACCAGCTCCGCGGGGTCGTAGCCGCTGGCGCCGCCGCGGGCGGCGGTGGCGAAGGCGGACACCCCGGCGTACTGGTCGGCGAAGCGGGCGGCGGCCACCCAGTGCGGCAGGCCGCGGTCCCGGCCCCAGGCGGCCAGCCGCTCGGGGTCGATGCCCCGTTCGGTCGCGCGCAGCAGCAGCTCGCGCAGCTCGTCCCGGAAGCCGGTGGTCTGCAGCGCCGCGGCGAGCTCGTCGGGCCAGCGCACGCCGTCCTCGGCGACGTCGCCGGCGAGCAGCTCGGCGACGACGGCGTCCTGCTCGGCCGCGGTCAGCAGCCGGGGCGCCGGCTCGCCGCGCAGCACCGCAGCCCGGCGGAGGACGCCGAAGGCGTAGGAGTGGAACGTGCGGGCCACCGGCTCCCGGATGGTGCGCCCCACGCGGGCGGTGATCCGGGTGCGCAGCTCTCCGGCGGCCTTGCGGCTGAAGGTGAGCACCAGCAGGCGCTCGGGGTCGGCGCCGCCCTCGATGCGGGCGGCGACGGCCTCCACGATCGTCGTCGTCTTCCCGGTGCCGGGCCCGGCCAGCACCAGCAGCGGCCCGCCCGGGTGGTCGACCACCGCCTGCTGGGTCGGGTCGAGCCGGGGGCGGACGACCGGCACCGCCTCCGGCTGCACCAGCCGGTAGACCGGCTCCCCCGTCGCGACCGCCCCGCCGTCCCCCCGCACCCCTCGATGAGAACACGACCCACCGACGGTCCCCGGGAGCGCGCCGCCGGCTCAGGGCTCGTCGGGCCAGCCGACGGCGGCGAGGTCGACCCGGACGCCGCGCACCGGCACGCCCTCGGCGGCCAGCAGCGCGAGCTGGCGCACCCGCACCGGTTCGGCCGGGGTGCCGTCGGCGCGCACGACGCGGTGCCACGGGACGGCCCCGCCGCCGGCCGACAGCGCCCGGGCCACCCGCCGGGGGCCCACGCCGACCAGCCGGCCGATGGCCCCGTAGGTGCTGACCCGGCCCGGCGGGATGGCCTCGACCGCGTCGAAGACGGCCTCGTCGACGTCGGCGGCCGACCGGCCCTCCCCCGCTGAGCCCACGGGTCAGCTCACGAAGTCGCTGTTCTCGACCCACCACTCGTAGAGCGCGACGACGTCGTCCTGGGTCTCCCCCGGCGCGCTCACCACGCCCTCGGTGAGGAACTCGTCATCGGTCCAGTAGAGGAACGCGGTGCCGTCGGTCAGCCCGCAGGCGAGCAGCCCACCGACGTCCTCACCACGGACCCACTCGCCGTAGCCGTCCTCGGTGCAGTCGGTCGCGCCCCCCCACTCCTCGAGGCCGAGGGAGGTCACGTCGGCGACGAACACGTCGTCGAGGGTGTCGACGTCGGGGTAGCGCAGGAACGTCGCGTCGGTCGGGCCCGGCTGGGTGGACGCCGAACCGCAGTCGGCCGCGACGACGTCACCGTCACCGATCGGCTCGGCCTCACTGCACTCGGTGAAGTCCACGGGCAGCGAGGCGAGGAACTCCTCGACGCCCACGGACGGCGGGGCCGCGGTGAAACCGCTGGCTCCCGCGGACGGCGAGGGCGCCGGCCGGGAGGCGGAGGTCGAGGAGTCGGTGGCGCGCCCGGCTGCGGCGGTGGCGGACGGCTCGTCGCCGCCCAGCCACAGCGTCAGCCCGACGGCCACCACGACCACCAGGGCCGCCACGGCGGCAGCCGTGAGCGCCAGCGTCCGCTTCCGGTCCGTTCCCGAGCCTCCGGGCGCGCCCGGCCCGCCGTTCCCGGCCCCCGGCGCGGGGGCTCCCCAGGGGCCGGGCTGCCCCGGTGGCGGCCCCCAGCCGGCACCGGACGGCTGGTGCCCGACCGGCGGCATGCCCCAGTCCGCACCCGGCTGGGGACCCCACGGGGACGGCCCGGTGGGCTGCGCGTCGTGGGGGCCCTGCGGGGGTGGTCCCTGGGGTGGCTGGCTCATGCGTGCGGACCTCCGGCTCGGCTGTTCGACGACGGAGCCTAGGTGCGTGACGCGCGTCATCGGGCCGAACGGGCCCACGACCCACCCTCAGGAGCGACGCCCGAACCTCGCCAGCAGCCGGGTCTGCAGGTCCGCTCCGGGTGGCGGCTCGACCGGGGCGGCGAACAGGCCCGGCTGCCCGTCGTCCCCGAGGTTGGCCTCGGCGTACCGGAAGGCGGCTGCGGCCAGCTCGGGGTCCAGGTGGGTGTCGCCACCCACCGCCCGGGCGAGGTCCCAGGCGTGCACGGTGAGGTCGGCGGTCATCTCGGTGAGGTAGTCGGCGGCGCTCGCCGGGCCGGCGGACAGCTGCACCGTGCGGTCGAGGACGGCGGGGTCGGCCCACGCCGCCAGGGCACCGTCGGCGGCGGTGTCCCAGGCGGTGAGCGGATCGGTGCCGATCAGCTCGTCGGTGTCGGTGGGCATGCGTTGGGCGACGGTCTCCAGCGGCTCGCCGGCCAGCAGGGACGGCACCCAGAGCTGCTCGCTGGTCAGGTGCGCCACCAGGTCGGCGACGCTCCACTCGGGCAGCGCGGGAGCGTCCCACTGCCCGGGCTCCACGGCGTCCACCCGGTCGGTGAACTGCGCCTGGGCCCGTTGGAAGAGCAGCAGCAGGTCGGTGTGGCTGGGCGCGGGCATGCCGCCAGTAGAACGCAGCCGGGCCCCGGCACGCGCGGTGGCGTACCGGGGCCCGGATCGGCCTGGTCCCAGGGGCCCGAGACGCGCGGAGCGTGTCGCGGGGGGAGACCAGGTCCTTCGAGGAGCGGCCCCTTCGCCGGGGGCGAAGGGGTCCTGTCAGTAGGTGGGGAGGGTCTTGTCGATCCGGGTGGCCCAGGAGGTGACGCCGCCCTGCACGTGCACGGCGTCCTTGAACCCGGCGTTCTTCACCGCGGCCAGCGCCTCCGCGGAGCGGACGCCGGTCTTGCAGTGCAGCACGATCGGCTTGTCGTTGGGCAGCTGCGCCAGGGCCCGGCCGGAGAGGATCTCGTCCTTGGGGATGAGCTTTGCCCCCGGGATCGAGACGATCTCGTACTCGTTGGGCTCGCGGACGTCGATCAGCTCGAACTCCTTGCCGGCGTCCATCATGTCCTTGAGCTCGTCGACGGTGATCGTCGAGCCCGCTGCCGCCTGCTGGGCCTCGTCGGAGACGACGCCGCAGAAGCTCTCGTAGTCGATCAGTCCGGTGATCGGCTCACCCTCGGGGTCCTTGCGCACCTTGATGGTGCGGAAGGTCATCTCCAGGGCGTCGTAGACCATCAGCCGGCCGAGCAGCGTCTCACCGATGCCGGTGATCAGCTTGACCGCCTCGGTGGCCTGGATGGCGCCGACGGTCGCGCACAGCACGCCCAGGACACCGCCCTCGGCGCAGCTGGGGACCATGCCGGGCGGCGGCGGCACCGGGTAGAGGTCGCGGTAGTTGGGCCCGTGCTCGTTCCAGAAGACCGAGACCTGACCGTCGAACCGGTAGATCGAGCCCCACACGTACGGCTTGTTCAGCAGGACGGCGGCGTCGTTGACCAGGTAGCGGGTGGCGAAGTTGTCGGTGCCGTCGACGATCAGGTCGTACTGGCTGAAGATCTCCAGCACGTTCTCGTTGTCCAGCCGCGTCTCGTGCAGGCGGACGTCGACGTAGGGGTTGATCTCCCGGATCGAGTCCGCGGCGCTCTGGGCCTTGGAGCGGCCGACGTCGGACTGCCCGTGGATGATCTGGCGCTGCAGGTTGGACTCGTCGACGGTGTCGAACTCGACGATGCCCAGGGTGCCCACGCCGGCCGCGGCCAGGTACATCAGCACCGGCGAGCCGAGGCCGCCGGCGCCGACGGCGAGCACCTTGGCGTTCTTGAGCCGCTTCTGCCCGTCCATCCCGACGTCGGGGATGATCAGGTGGCGGCTGTAGCGGCGAACCTCGTCGATCGACAGGTCGTCGGCGGGCTCCACCAGGGGTGGCAACTGCACGGGGCGCTCCTCACACGGCTGTGTCGTCAGGCGCGCCGGCCCGAGCCGGCGTCCTGGACTGCCCAACAGCCTGACACGGGTCCGTAATCCCGGTCCCGGATGCCGTCCCACTCAGCGGGACGACCCCCGCCCAGCGCTGGCGCTGCCCGGTCCTCGTCGACGACCCGGCCGGCCACGCCGTGACGACGGCCCGGGGACCAGGACGGTGGACCAGGAGGGCGCTGTCAGCGAGCCGTCCGCACGGTCACGAGGAACTCCGCGGGTCTCGATGTGATCACCTCGCCGGTCCACGGATCCTCCAGATGACCGTCGTCGTCATCGTCGAAGCCCCGCAGGGCCGGCCCGCCCGGTACGCGGAGGACCGGCTGCGCGGCCCCTGCTCCCTGGACCGCCTGGATGTCGGTCACCCGTCCCCGAACCCGCTCATCGGCTGCGACGTCGAGACCGCCGTGGTGGGTCTCGACGAGGTGCACCCGGCCGTCCGGCTCCGTGTGGCGGATGCACCGGAAGTCGACGAGCTGGTTCCTCTCGACGGGCTCCCCGCAGCACTCGTGCTCCCAGCCACCCAGCTCCACGACGACGTCCACCGCAGCACGCTATGCCTCCCACCCTGCCGCCCGGGCGATGAGGACTCCGGTAGGACGACCACAGGTACGGACCACGGTGGCGGAGCCACCTCAGCGGGGACGGCGCGGGGCCCGCAGGCCTCCCGCCGGAGACGCCGGGAAGGGCTCAGCGCAAGGTCCGTGGCACGTGGCCGTGGTGGAGCCCGGCAGGGCGACTCAGGGGTACGGCCAGGCGTTCTTGACGCAGCCCTGCAGGCCCAGGGTCTGCTGCTGCATGACCGGGGCGAGCTGGCCCGGCCCGGGGCAGGGCTGGTGCCCGTTGCCCAGCGCGTGCCCCACCTCGTGGTTGACCACGTACTGCCGGTAGGTGGCGATGTCGCCCCCGTAGTCGGGGACGGCGGTCTCCCAGCGGGCCAGGTTGATGACCGCGCGCTCGCCGTACCGGCAGGAGGTGTAGCCGCCGGTGCCCACCCCCGGGCAGTAGGTCTCCATGCTGCCCGGGCTGACCAGGCTGACCCGGAAGTCGTAGCCACCGGCGGCGGCCTCGGCCGACCCCACCCGCTGGAAGGACCGCTGGCCGCCGGCGCCCCAGGAGCGGGGGTCGCCGAGGATGCCCTCGACGGCGGCGGCGAACTGGGCGCCGTCCACGCCGATGCCGTCCTCCACCTCGACGACGAAGCGCTGCAGCGGTCCGGTGCCGTGGACCTGCGAGCTGCCGTCGACGACCGAGACGCTGCCCGCGCCCTGCTCGACGTAGGTGGGCGGGGCCGGCTCCGGCGGGGGCTGCTCGGTGGGTGCGCCCTCCCCCTCGGCCGGCGCCTGCTCGGTCGGCGTGGGCGTGGGCGTCGGCTCGACGGCAGGGGCGGCGACCGACGAGGGAGCCGCAGCCGGATCGGCGACCGGGGTCTGGTCCGCGCCGCTGAGTGCGACGTCGGCCAGGGTGAGGACGGTGGCCAGCGCGAGCACCGGGATGGCGTAGGCGCGCCACCCGTACCGGCGGGTGAACCGCCGCAGCGGACCGGCGGGCGGCGGTTCCTGGCGGCGGACCCGGGGCACCGGGTCCCGGCGGGCCACCAGCGGTCCGGTGCGCGGGCCGGGACCGGCCGGGGGCGTGCCGCGCCCTGCCCGGGGAGCCGGGACGGGAGGCCGCGGCGGCCGTGCCGGATGGCGACCGGGGCGGTCGTCGGGGCTGGCCACGGCGGCCAGGCTCTCACGGATCGCGGGCGGGGCGGCAGAGCCGCCGGGCGGTGTCCCGGTCGCGTGTCCCGGTCGCGTGTCCGGCTCAGGCCTGCGCCGTCGAGGAGTCCCGTCCGGCGGCCCGGGAGCGGTCCGCGACGTCCTCGGCGAGGGCGAGCACGGCCCGGGCGGTGGCCTCGGGGGCCTCCATCATCGCCAGGTGGCCGATGCCGGGCTGCACCTGGAGGCGGGCGTCGGGCAGCACGTCGGCGAGCCGGGGGGCGAGCGCCGGGTCGACCAGGCGGTCCCGGTCGCCGGTGACCACCAGCGACGGCATCCGCACCGACCGGGCCATCCGCCAGGCATTGGCCCGGCCGAACCGCAGGTAGGAGGTCATCAGGCCGCGCAGGCTGCGGGTGAGCGCCTGCCCCGCCCAGGGCTGCTCGTCGCGCTCCCGCATCTCCTCGACGACCTGCTGGAGGCGCTCGGGTGGCACCGCGCCGGGGTCACCGAAGCAGGCCTGCACCAGCCCCCGCACCCGCTCCTCCGGGCTCACCCCCGCCAGCCGCTTCTCGGCCAGCGCCGGCACCCCGGGCAGCAGGACCAGGGTGATCGCCCGGTCGAAGGCGGCGGGCACCCGGTAGACCGGCATGGCCGCGGAGATCAGCGAGAGGGTGGCGACCAGGTCCGGACGGCGCGCGGCCACCCACACGCTCACCAGCCCGCCGAGGGAGTTGCCGATCAGGTGCACCGGCCGCCCCTGCCCCGGCCCGGGGCGGGCGACGACCCACTCCAGGACGTCGATGACGGCCTGCGCGTGCCGCTCGATCGAGTAGCGCCGCGGCGGGCCCGACCGGCCGAACCCGGGCAGGTCCAGGGCGTGCCCCTCGAAGCGGACGGCGAGCAGTCCGGCGAGGTCGGTCCAGTTCGTCGAGGCCCCGCCCAGCCCGTGCACGTACAACGCCCGTTCCCGCGGGGCCGCGGCGACGTCCGTGCCGTCGACGGGCCCCCGCCAGGGTGTGGAGCGGACGAAGACCTCGCCGCCGGTGACGGGCACCATCTCCCCGGGCCACGGCGGGAGCAACCGGCCCAGCCGCGGCAGCGGGCTCTCGGACAGCCGTGCGTCGGTCACCCGCTCGACGGTAGAACACCGGCGCGACCCCGCCGGCCGGAGCCGCCCGACCGCGGGCCGGTACGACGTCGTCCGGCCTACCCGCCGGTACGATCGCCGGGCCATGCAGCCCAGCCTCCCCGCCCCCGCGCCGTCGGCCGGCCGCCGGACCGCCCGCCTGCCGCGCAGCGCCCGCCGGCTGCAGCTGCTGCGCGCCGCCCAGGACGTCTTCGTCGCCCAGGGCTACCACGCCGCGGCGATGGACGACATCGCCGACCGGGCCGGAGTCAGCAAGCCGGTGCTCTACCAGCACTTCCCCGGCAAGCGGGAGCTGTACCTGGCGCTGCTGGAGCAGCAGGTCGACGAGCTCACCGCCCGGGTGCGGCAGGCGATGGCCGGCACCGACGACAACCGGGCACGGGTCGACGGCGCGGTCGGGGCCTACTTCGACTTCATCGACGCCGAGGGCGAGGCGTTCCGCCTGGTCTTCGAGTCCGACCTGCGCAACGACGCCGAGGTCCGGGAGCTCGCCGACCGCGGGACGCACGCGGTCACCGAGGCGATCGCCGAGGTGATCGCCGCCGACACCGGCGCCGACCGGGAGCGGGCCCTGCTGCTGTCGGCCGGCCTGACCGGCCTCGCGGAGAGCAGCGCCCGCTGGTGGCTGGCCCGCAAGGGCACGCTCCCCCGCGAGGAAGCGGTGGCGCTGATGTCCGCGCTGGCGTGGCGCGGCATCTCCGGCTTCCCGCGCCGCGACGACGGCGACGGCGACGGGCAGTGACGTCCGGCGCCGTCGTTCGCTGACGGCGCATCCGCCGGACCGGCTGACCCGCGGGCGCTGCACTAGCGTGGGCCGGAGAAGCCAGACCTGAGGAGGCATCTCCACGTGGAAGTCAAGATCGGTGTCCAACACTCCCCCCGCGAGCTGGTCATCGACAGCCCGAAGAGCCCCGACGAGATCGCGGCCGAGGTGTCCGAGGCCATGAGCGCGTCCAAGGACGGCCTGCTGACGCTGGTCGACGAGCGCGGCCGCCGCGTCGTCGTCCCGGTCGACCGGATCGCCTACGTCGAGATCGCCGAGGCCGACCAGCGTCGGGTGGGCTTCATCTCCGGCTGAAGAAGGACCCCGGCGCCCCCCACGACTCGCTGACGCTCGTCGCGGGCCCCTGCACCGGGGCCGTTCCATCAGCCCACCAGGGGGCGCCGCCGCAGCTGCGGCGGCGCCCCTTGGCGTTCTTCAGGGATTGAGGCCGAGGGCCCGCATGCGCACCCCGTGCGCCTCGGTGAGCCGCTGCAGCAGCTGGCCCACACCGGCGAGGTCGCCGGTGCCGGTCATCATCAGGTCGGCGAGGTCGTCGTGCTCGGCGATGACCGCCTGCGACTGGGTGAGCGCCTCACCCACGAGCCGACGGGCCCACAGCGCCAGCCGCCCGGCCACGGTCGGGTCGGCGGCGATCGCCGCGCGGACCTCCCGGACGGCGAAGTCGGCGTGCCCGGTGTCGGCGAGCACCTCCTCCACCAGCGCACGGTCCGGCTGCGGGAGGAACGCCGCGACCTCGCGGTAGAAGTCGGTGGCCAGGCCGTCGCCGACGTACGCCTTGACCAGCCCCTCCAGCCAGCTCCCGGCCCGCGTCTGGTCGTGGAAGCCGTCGAGGGCGGCGACGAACGGGGCCATCGCGTCCGCCGGGTCCACCCCCAGCTCGACCAGCCGGGCGGCCAGCCGGCCGTGGTGGTCGATCTCCGCGGCCGCCATCCGGGCCAGCGCCGCGCGGCCGGCGAGCGTCGGCGCCATCCGGGCGTCCTCGGCCAGCCGGTCGAAGGCGGTGAGCTCCGCGTAGGAGAGCACGCCGAGCAGCTCCACGACCGCCCGCCGCTGCACCTCGGCGTCCAGCACGCGCCCGTCGGCACCCACTCCGCGTCCGCCCCCCGTCGCCGTCCGCCCTGCCCCCGCCGGGTGGTCCCGGCGGTGTCGCAGCGGCGCACCGGCAGGTTAACGGGCTGCCGCAGGCTAGGATGGAATGTGCGGGCCGCGAGGTCCGTTGACCGAAGTGCACGACCGCAGTCCCAAGGCGGCGGTGCAATCAAGACCGCAATGCAATTCCGTGTGCGCTGATGACCGCTGGATGACGCTCCTCCCGGAGCTCTCCCGGGCAGTCTGCACTCGACGCCCGGTCGAACTGGCCACGTCGGCGCTGGATCACCAATCCCGGAACCGACCGGGACCGACGTGCGTCGCCGGCGGCGCCCCGAGACCGGGGCCGGACCACGACGCCGAGGTCCCCCACCAGACCGAGGCGAGAGAACTGACCTCCATCGAGAACACCCCCACTGCCAGCACCACTCCCGCCGCACCGGAGCTGGAGCACGCCGAGTCCGGCGCGCCGGCCCCCGAGGAGCTCGCGCAGCAGGTCGAGGAGCTGGGCGGCGCCCCCGTCGCCAGCGACAGCCCGCTGTTCAGCGACTTCGACGTGCACCCCGACATCGTGGCCGCGCTGGCCGAGGTGGGGATCACCCGCACCTTCGCCATCCAGGAGCTGACCCTCCCGCTGGCCCTGGCCGGCAACGACCTCATCGGGCAGGCCCGCACCGGCACCGGCAAGACGCTGGGCTTCGGCGTCCCGCTGCTGCAGCGGGTCACCCCGCCGTCCGAGGGCGCCGACGGCGTCCCGCAGGCGCTGGTCGTCGTCCCGACCCGCGAGCTGTGCGTGCAGGTCTCCCGCGACCTCGCCGCCGCCGGCGCCAAGCGCGGCATCCGGGTACAGGCCATCTACGGTGGCCGGGCCTTCGAGCCGCAGGTCGCCGCGCTGCAGGCCGGGGTCGAGGTCGTCGTCGGCACCCCCGGCCGGCTGCTGGACCTGGCGCAGCAGGGCCACCTGATCCTGGGCAAGGTCAGCGGTCTGGTGCTCGACGAGGCAGACGAGATGCTCGACCTGGGCTTCCTGCCCGACATCGAGCGCATCCTGGCGATGGTCCCGGACAAGCGGCAGACGATGCTGTTCTCCGCGACCATGCCCGGCCCGATCGTCACCCTGTCGCGGTCGTTCATGAGCCAGCCCACCCACATCCGGGCGCACGGCAACGACGAGGGCTCGACGGTCCCGCAGACCACCCAGTTCATCTACCGGGCGCACAACCTGGACAAGCCCGAGCTGCTGTCCCGGGTGCTGCAGGCCCGCGACCGCGGGCTGGTCATGGTCTTCTGCCGCACCAAGCGCACCGCGCAGAAGGTCGCCGACGAACTGGTCGACCGCGGGTTTGCCGCAGCCGCGGTGCACGGCGACCTGGGCCAGGGCGCCCGCGAGCAGGCGCTGCGCGCGTTCCGCGCCGGCAAGGTCGACGTGCTGGTCGCCACCGACGTCGCCGCCCGCGGCATCGACGTCACCGGCGTCAGCCACGTCGTCAACTACCAGTGCCCCGAGGACGAGAAGACCTACGTGCACCGGATCGGCCGCACCGGCCGCGCCGGCAGCACCGGCGTCGCGGTCACCCTGGTCGACTGGGACGACATCCCGCGCTGGCAGCTGATCAACAAGGCACTGGACCTCGACTTCGCCGACCCGCCGGAGACCTACTCCACGTCGCCGTGGGTCTACACCGATCTGGACGTGCCGACCACGGCCAAGGGCCGGCTGCCCCGCTCGCAGCGCACCCGCGAGGGGCTGGAGGCCGAGACGCTCGAGGACCTCGGCGAGACCGGCAAGCGCCAGCGGACCGGCGGTGGCTCCGCCACCGGCTCGGGACGCGGCCACGGCGGCGCGAACCACTCCGGCCCCGGCCGGGAGGACACCGAGCCGTCGGCCGGGCCGAGCAAGAGCCGCCCGCGTCGGCGCACCCGCGGTGGCGGGGAGGCCGCCGCGGGTGCGGCAGCCGCCCTCGGCAACGACGCACCGGCCGCAGGTGTGGCCGGTGGCGGCGACGGCGCGGCCACCGCGACCGCCTCGGCCACCGGTGACGGCGGCGCGCCGAAGCGCCGCCGCCGGCGCCGTGGCGGCGCCAAGCGCAGCGGTTCGGCGGGTGGCAGCGCGACCGGCGGCAGCGCCGACACCGGCTCGGCCGGCGGCGGCGAGCCCACCGCCTGATGACGGCAGGAGGTCCGCGCCCGCCGCTGCGGGTGTGGGTCTGGACGGCGGTCACCCTCGTGGTGGCCGCCGTCGCCGTCTCGCTGTGGCTGACCTCCGACGTCGCCGCGACCTCCTCGACGACCTCCCCACCGGCGTCCGTGGCCGACCAGGCACCGGCCGGCGCGCTGACCGCGGCCTGGTCGGCACCGACCGGCGAGGCCCCGGGCGGCCGGGTGGTGGAGAGCGGTCGGGCGCTGGTCACCGACGAGCACGGGGTCGCCATGGTCGACCCGGCCACCGGTGAGGAGGCCTGGCACTACCGCCGGTCCAACGCCCAGCTGTGCGACGCCACGGCGATCGACGGGCTGGTGATCGTCGCCTTCCGCACCACCAGCCGGTGCAACGAGCTCACCGCGCTGACCGCGGCCACCGGGGAGCGGGCCTGGTACCGCAACGTGCGCTTCCGCACCGACGTCGACCTGACCAGCACCGAGCAGGTGCTGCTGGCCAGCACCCCCACCGGGATCGTCACCATCGACCCCACCGGCGACAACACGCGTTGGCGCGTCTCCCCCGCGGAGGGGTGCCGGTTCGTCGACGCCGACGCCGGCAGCGCCGGCGTGGCCGTGCTGCAGCGCTGCGGTGAGGGCTCGCCGCTGCAGGTGCTGCTCTACGACGGCGTCGGCGGCGACCTCACCTGGACCCGCGAGCTGGACACCGGTCCCGCAACGGCACGGCTGGTCGGCGCCGACCGGCTGGTCGACGTCGTCGTCGGGGACACGGTCACCGTGCTCGACCCCGCCGACGGCGCCACCCTGCAGGTGCTCGACCTGCCGCCGCTGCCCGTCGGCGCCGACGTGCGCAGCGAGCCACTGCTGCAGGCCGGCGTCGAGGACGTCGCCCTGCTGTGGGCCCGCGGCACGCTGTTCGCACTGGACCAGGGCACCGGCGAACCCCGCTGGAGCCGGCCGGCGTTCGGGCTGCCCGCCGCGGTGGGCAGCTCCCCGGTCACCGGCGTGCTGGTGCCCGAGGACGGCGCGTTCGTCCGGCGGGCGCTGGCCGACGGCGCCGAGCTGGACCGGTCCACGGTCGGGGGCCAGGTGCCCTCCGGTGGCCGCACCGCCGTCGTCGGGCCGACGGTCGTCGTCGCCACCCCGGGTGAGGTCCGCGCCTTCCGCTGAGGCCGGTCGGGGCGACTGTCGGCGGTCCGGTGCACACTCGGGGTCATGGTCCTGCCAGGTGGTTCCGAGCACACCGCTCCCGACGACCTCCGCCAGCTCGCCGTGCACGACGCCCGGCCGGTCACCTTCCGGGGTGGCAGCGGGCCGATCGCCGGGCTGGACACCGGCGCCGACCGCGACGCCCGCGCCACCGTGCTGCTGGTGGCCGGCTACACCGGCAGCAAGGAGGACTTCGCCCCGCTGCTGACGCCGCTGGCCGACGCCGGGCTGCGCGCCGTGGCCATCGACCAGCGCGGGCAGTACGAGTCCCCGGGCCCGGACGACCCGGCCGCCTACACCGTGGCCGAGCTCGCCACCGACGTCGTCGCCGTGGCCCGCCAGCTGCAGGAGGGCGAGCTGCAGGAGGGGCGTGGCCGCCCGGTACACCTGCTCGGGCACAGCTTCGGCGGCATCGTGGCCCGCGCCGCCGTGCTCGCCGACCCGGCCCGGTTCGCCTCGCTGACCCTGCTCGGCAGCGGCCCGGCCGCGCTGACCGGCCCCCGCGCGGAGCTGCTGGACCACCTCTCCCCGCTGCTGGACGCCGGCGGCGTGCAGCTGGTCAGCGACACGCTGGAACAGCTGGCGATGACCGATCCTCGAGCGCAGGCGGTGCCCGCGCCCACCCGCGAGTTCCTCACCCGCCGCTTCCTGGCCAACAGCGCCGCCGGGTTGCGCGGCATGGCCGACGCGATGCTCGGTGAGCCCGATCGGGTGGCCGAGCTGGCCGCCACCGGGGTGCCGGTGCTCGTCGCGCACGGCATCGCCGACGACGCCTGGCGCCCGGCGCTGCAGGCGGAGATGGCCGCGCGGCTGGGCGCCCGGCACGAGGTCATCCCGCAGGCGGTGCACTCCCCCGCCATCGAGAACCCGGCCCGCACCCTCGCCGTCCTGCTCGACTTCCTCGCCGACCCCGCCGCCTCGACCGCCGCCGCCCGGTCCGCCGACGACGCCGGGGCGGTGCGGTGAGGCCGACGCCGTCGCCGCGCGAGTTCACCCCGGCGGAGGACCGGCTGGGCTTCTTCGGCCCCGACAGCATCAGCTGGCGGATCCACGCCGACCCGGCGTTCTCCGTGGGCGGCATCCGGGCGCTGCTGCTCCAGGCGCTGCACCCGGTGGCGATGGACGGCGTCCACCAGTTCTCCGAGGCCTTCGGCAGCGAGCCGTGGGCACGGCTGACCCGCACCGCCGAGTACGTCGCGACGCTCACCTTCGGCACCCGTCGGGACGCACTGCGTGCGGTGCGCCGGGTCCGCGGGATGCACCGCGACAAGTCGGCGGTGGAGGAGACCACCGGGCGCGCCTACTCGGTCGACGACGCCGACCTGCTGCTGTGGGTGCACTGCTGCGAGGTCGACTCGCTGCTGTCCACCGTCCGCCGCGCGGGGGTGCCGCTGACCGACGCCGACGCCGACCGGTACGTCGCCGAGCAGGTGGTGGCCGCGGTGCTCATCGGGTGTGCGGAGGGCGAGGTCCCCACGACCGCTGCCGAGCTGGCCGGCTACCTGGACTGGACGCGGCCGCGGCTGGCGGTCACCCCCGCCGCGCGGACCGCCTCGCGTTTCGTGCTCGCACCGCCGATGCCCGGCTGGGTGCAGCTGTTCACCCCGGCCCGTCCGGCGTGGAGCACCCTGGCCGCGCTGGGCGCGGCGACGCTCCCCCAGTGGGCCCGCCGGCTGTACGGCCTGCCCGGGCTGGGCATCACCGACGCGGCCGCGACCGCTGCCCTGCGTGCGTTCCGGCAGACGGCGCTGACCGTGCCCGCTCGGGTGCGCGAGTCCCCGATCGTGCGCGCCGCCCGGGAGCGGACGAAGGACCCCCTGCCCCCCACCACTCGCACGCTCGCGGCGGGACCCTGCACGGGGCCGCAGCTCGCCTGATCACTCCTGGTCCAGCACCCCGCGGGCCGCCGCGAGGACGGCGTCGGCCACCCGGTCCAGCGCCGGGGAGCGCAGCTTCCACTGCTGCCAGTGCAGCAGGACCTCGACCGCGCCGGCGTCGTCCAGCGCGACCAGCTCGCCCGGCGGCTCCTGCTGCGGCGGCACCATGCCCCAGCCGAAGCCCAGGCGCACGGCCTCCACGTAGTCGGTCGACGACGGGACGAAGTGCGCCGGGACGCCGTCCGGGTCGACCCCACGGGACCGCAGGTACCGGTGCTGCAGATCGTCCCGGCGGTCGAAGACGACGACCGGCGCCTGCGTGAGCGCCGTCGCGGTGACGCCGTCGGGGAACCACCGGGCGACGACGGCGGCGGTCGCCATCGGCCGGTACCGCATGCCCCCGAGCCGGGTCACCGTGCAGCCGGGCACCGGGTCGGCATCGGCGGTGATCGCGGCCATCACCGACCCGTCGCGCAGCAGCGCGCTGGTGTGCTCCTGGTCCTCCCGGCGCAGGTCGAAGGCGACCTCGCCGGCGAGCGGGGCGACCGCCGGCAGCACCCAGGTGGCCAGCGAGTCGGCGTTCACCGCGATCGGCAAGGTCACCGGGCCGCGGTCGGCGCCCAGCTCCCGGGCGGTCTCGGCGGTGAGCAGCCCCACCTGACGGGCCAGCCGCAGCACCGCCTCCCCCGACGAGGTGACCCGCACCGGCCGGCTGCGGACCAGCAGCACCCGGCCGGTGGCCGTCTCCAGCGCCTTGAGCCGCTGGCTGACCGCGCTCGGGGTGACGTGCAGCGCCCGGGCGGCCGCGTCCAGGCTGCCGGCGGCGACCGTCGCCTCGAGGGCGCGCAGCTGGCCGAGATCGAGATCCACCCGTGCATTAGAGCAACTACTGGAAGGTGAGGGACATGAACGGTGCTGCAGCGGGCAGCTGCCTAGGGTCTCCGGCGTGCCCACTGCCGCCATCGCTGCCGCCTCCGGACTCGGACTGGGGCTGTCGCTGATCATCGCGATCGGCGCGCAGAACGCCTTCGTGCTGCGGCAGGGGCTCCGCGCCGAGCACGTCGCCGCCGTCGTCGCCGTCTGCCTGGTCTCCGACGTCATGCTGATCGCGGCCGGCACGGCGGGCGCCGGTGCCCTGGTGACCCGGGTGCCGGCGCTGCTCGTCGTCGTCTGCTTCGCCGGCGCAGCCTTCCTGCTGGGCTACGGCTTCCTCGCCGCCCGGCGGGCCCTGCGCCCGGCGGCGCTGCTGCCCGCCGACGGCGGGGCGCGCAGCTCGCTGGCTGCGGTGGTCACCACCTGCCTGGCGCTCACCTGGCTCAACCCGCACGTCTACCTGGACACCGTGGTGCTGCTCGGCTCGCTGGCCAGCACCTGGTCGGAGCAGCGCTGGTGGTTCGCCGCCGGCGCCGCGCTGGGGTCGGCGGTCTGGTTCACCGGGCTCGGCTACGGGGCGCGGCTGCTGCGCCCGGTGTTCGCCCGGCCGGCCGCCTGGCGGGTGCTCGACGCGGTGATCGCCGTCGTCATGGTGTCGTTGGCGCTCTCGCTGGTCATCCGCGGCGTGCGCAGCGCCTGATCCCGTCCCGGTCCGGCAGCCGGCTCAGTCGACCGCTGGCTCCTCGGGGAGGAAGCTCCACGGCTCCCGTGCGGGGACGGCGGCCTGGCCGGCGGGGCAGCTGGGCCGGAAGTCACACCAGCTGCACTGCCGGCCGGTGACCGTCGGGAACGTCTCGTCGGGGCTCTGCCCGGCCTCGACCGCCTCGGTGGCAGTGGCGATGTCGGCGGCGATGTCCTCGGCGCGGCGCACGTGGTTGGCCAGCGACCGGTCGGTGTGCTCGAACGCCGCGACCGTGCCGCTGGGCAGGTGGTGCAGCTCGACCCGGCTGCACGGCCGGCGCAGCGTGCGGCGGACGCCGAGCACGTAGGCGGCCAGCGCCGGTGAGCCGCGGGCCTCGTCCTCGGTGGACGGCGTCCGACCGGTCTTGTAGTCGACGACGACCAGCTCGTCGCCGCGCCGGTCGATCCGGTCGACCCGGCCGGACAGCGCCAGCGCCGGCGTCGTCGTCCCGACCGTGCGCTCGGTGCCGGCCGGCTCGTCGGCCGGGTCGAGCCCGGCGACGTAGTCGGTGAGCCAGGTGGCCGCCTTCGCCCGCCAGCGGTGCGACTGCTCCTCGTCGCGGAAACCGGTGGGCGACCAGACGCCGTACAGCAGCTGGCGGACCGCGGCGGTGGTCCGCTTCTCGACCGGCAGCTCCCACCAGCTGCGCAGGGCCGCGTGCACCGCGGAGCCGACGGTGTTGTGCGCCCACGGCGGGCCCTTGGGCGGGCTGGGCCGCTCGACGTAGGCGAACCGGTAGCGGCGCGGGCAGTCGGCGAAGGTGGCGAGCTTGCTCGGCGTGCAGGCGAACAGCCGCTTGGGCATGCCCGGCATCTCCAGCTGGGCGCTCACCGGCGGTCCTCCCCCATGTCGCCACCGTAGCCGGGGCCACCGACCGTCCTCAGTCGGTGAGGACGGTGCTCCCGGTGCCCGCAGCGACGATCGCCTCGAACTGGTCGGGGTCGGTGGTGCACGCCGCGATCGGGGTGAGCTTGTTGGTGCCGTGGTAGTCGCTGGACCCGGTGCGGATCAGCCCGAGGCCACCGGCGAGGCCGCGCAGGTGCTCGCGCTGGGCGGGGGTGTGGTCGGGGTGGTCGACCTCCAGCCCCAGCAGGCCGGCGTCAGTCATCGTCGTGATCGCGGCGTCGTCGACCACCCGGCCACGGGAGGTGGCCAGCCCGTGGGCGAACACCGGCACCCCGCCGGCCGCGCGGACCAGCGCGATGCCGTCGAGCACGTCGGTGTCGGCCTTGGTCACGTAGTGCGGGCTGCGGTGGTCCAGCACGGTGGCGAAGGCGTGGTCGACCGAGTCGACGACGCCGGCCGCCACGAGGGCACCGGCGATGTGCGGCCGGCCGACCACCCCGCCGCCGCTGCGGGCCACCACCACGTCCCAGGTGATCGGGTAGCCGGCGGCGACCAGGTTGCCGACGATCCGCTCGGCGCGCTCGAGCCGCTCCTCCCGCAGCCGGACCCGCTCGGCGGCGAACCCGGGGTGCTGCGGGTCGAACAGGTAGGCCAGCAGGTGCACGCTCATCGGCGGCTCGTCGGCCGGGAACCACCGGCAGGACAGCTCCATGCCCGGCACGACGGTGAGCCCGGTCGGCCGGGCCGCGGCGGCCGGCTGCCAGCCGGCGGTCGTGTCGTGGTCGGTGAGGGCGACGACGTCCAGGCCGGCCGCAGCCGCGGTGGCGAGCAGCGTCGCGGGGCTGTCGGTGCCGTCGGACACCGCGGAGTGGGTGTGCAGGTCGATGAGCACGCCCTCAGCCTGCCGCACCGGGCGCGGTGCCGGCCGACCGGAGGCCGGCGATCACTCGGCGGGCGGGGTGCGCCGCCCGGCCCGCACCCGCGTGATGGGCTCGGTGTCGTGTCGCCGCCCGGACACCAGCGGCCGGGGCAGGTGCTGCTCGGGCGCGCCGTCGTCCCCGCGGTCGTCGGCGCTCAGCGACCCGTCGGCCTCCTCGTCGCTGCTCACCGGGTTGGTGGAGAAGTCGGTGCCGAACATCAGCTCGCTCAGCCGCTTGTACAGCGACCCGGCGTGCGGCATGAAGGTGACCACGTCCAGGCCCTGCTGCTGCCCGGCCGACTCGAAGCGGAAGGTGCCGTAGCCGAGGATCTGCCCCCAGAATGTCTCCTTCCAGGTGAGGTCGGTGATCCGGCGCAGCGGCATGACGGCGACGGTGCGGATGATCACCCCGGAGGTGAGCAGCACCCGGCGCCGGGTGACCAGCAGGTGCCGCACCCACCACTCGGCGGTGTGCAGGCCGAGGTACGCCAGCGCCCCGACGACGGCGGCCAGGCCGAGCACCGCGCCCACCCGGTTGTCCGGGTCCAACTGGAGCAGCCAGACGCCGACGACGAGCACCGGCAGCCCCCGCACGTAGGGGCGCGCCAGCACCGCCGGGTGGCGGCGGGTGGCGATCACCGGCGGTTCGTCGGCGAGCAGGTACTTCTCGGCGTCCTTGCCCCAGCGGGGCCGTCGCGGGCCGGACACGCCCCGGCTCAGACCAGCGAGCCCACGAAGGCCGACAGCGACTGGGCCGCGTCACCCAGGGCCGAGCCCGCGCTGCGCACGATCCCGGCCGCGTCCTCCGGTCGCTGGATCACGTAGAAGACGACGAAGGCGATGGCCACCCAGGTGAGCACCTTCTTCAGCACGGTCGCACCATTCCTCCCATCGGGCAGCCAGGCGGGTCTCCGAGCGCCGCAGTGCACGGACGACGGCACGACTCACCACGGCCTGCTCGACCGCGCCCCATGGGTAACAGCAGTCCCACGGGCAACACCAGCCGCCACGCCGGGGGGCGGCGAATCGTCGGATCCCGCCGGCGGGTCGGGCTTGCCGGCGGGCCCGAGGAGCGCTCCCGCTCAGCGCCCGGGGAGCAGCCGCTCCGTCGGCGGGCCCAGCGGGAGGTCGGGGTAGACCCGCTCGCGCAGGTCCAGCAGCGCCGGATCCTCGGCCAGCAGCCAGGCGGCCGACGACGGCCAGGTCACCAGCCACAGCCACACCCCGTAGGCCTCGCCGACGAACGCGGCCCGGTCGTCCCTGGTGGGCACGGCCCACAGCGGCGCCCGCTGCCCGGCGGCGCGGACGGCCGCCGTGGACGGGCCGTCGATCAGCTCACCGGGATCGACGCCGGGGAGCCCGGCGTACCCGCAGCCCAGCCCCGTGCCCGGCTCCTCGGCGACCAGCACCACCTCCGCGGCCTCGCCCAGCGGGCCGGGGCCGGCGCAGGCGACCACGATCGCCCGGGCGCCGGGCTCACCGCCCCAGGCCAGACCGGTGACCGCCCAGCCCGGTGGCATCGGGTCGGGCACCCAGGCCGGCACCCGGGCGTCGGCGCAGACGGCGGTGATGGCGTCGTGCGCGACCACCGCGGTGTGGTGCAGCGGGGTGACCGCCGCGTGCAGGTGGCACCAGCCCTCGGCGGTGGAGCCGGGCTTCACCACCAGCGCCTCGCCGCATCGGGGGCACACCGGGGAGACGCTCATCGCCGCTCACCGTCGGTCCCCGACGCGGTTTCGTCAAGCGTCGGCCCCCCGGCGGTGTCGCGGTCGCCCGCCCGGGGGCCGTGCACACCGCCGTAGCCTGCGGGCGTGCCCGAGCTCGAGGTCGCCGTCCCGGAGGTGCCCTGCGTGGGCGCGGTCGTGCACGACGCCGCGGGCCGGCTGCTGCTGATCCGGCGCGGGCACGCCCCGAGCGCGGGGCTGTGGTCGGTGCCGGGTGGCCGGGTGGAGCCCGGCGAGAGCGAGCCGGACGCGGTGGTGCGCGAGACCCACGAGGAGACCGGGCTGCGGGTGCGACCGGTCGCGGTCGCCGGGCGGGTGCGCATCCCCGGCGACGGCGTGCTGTTCACCGTGACCGACTGGACCTGCGACCTGGCCGGTGACGGCCAGGTGCCGGTGGCCGGCGACGACGCCACCGAGGTGGCGTTCGTCGACGCCGCCGGCCTGGCCGCGCTGGCGGCCGCCGGCCGGATGGCGCCCGGCGTCGTCGCGGCCCTGGCCGGCTGGGGTCTGCTCCCCCACCGGTGACCGGTCACCGGCGGACCGGCTCCGGACGGCCGGGGTGCTCGCCGCCGCGCTGCCCCGCTCGGGCACCACGAACTCCTCGCGGTACCGGCCGGACTGCATGCGCTCGGCTCCCGACCGTCAGCTCGCGACGACGGGACCCGGGCGCCACAGGCGAACCCCGTTCCACACGCGGAACGGGAGTTGCCCGCGCGGGGTGACGATGACCCGTCCGGACGGGCGCCGCTCCTACGATGGTCCGGTGCGCCTGCAGTCCGCTCCCGACCTCCCCGCCGAGGGCGAGGTGGTGCGGCTGACACCGGCCGGACGGCGTGCCCGGCTCGCCGCCGCGACGGTGGTGCTGGCGCTGCTGCTGGCCGGCACCGTCTGGGGCGACGACGACGCGTTCCCCTTCGGCCCGTTCCGGATGTACTCGACCCGCGCGAACCCGGACACCCCGGTGACCTCCACCCGGGTGGTCGGGCTGACCACGGCCGGCACGGAGGTGCGGCTGTCCGGTGGGGAGGTCGGCCTGCGCCGGGCGGAGTTCGAGGGGCAGCTCCCCCGCATCCACCGCGACCCCTCGCTGCTGGGGCTCCTCGCCGACTCCTACGCCGAGCGCCACCCCGATGCCGAGGAGCTGGTGGAGGTGCAGGTCGTGCAACGCCGCTTCGAGCTCTCCGACGGCCAGCGGACCGGCGAGGTCAGCGACCGGGTCCTGATCGAGCACCAGCTGGAGGACGGCGAGTGAGCACCGCGGCCACCACCCCGCCCACCGCGGCGCCGGTGCGCCCCGAGGAGGCGCCGGCCGTCCCCGGCACCCCGCGCTGGTGGTTCCGCCCGGTGCCGCTGGCCCGGATCGCGGTCTTCCGGGCGATCGCCTACCTGTTCATCCCGGTCGACGTCCTCCTCACCACCGCCTGGGTGCGCGCGCACGCCGACGTGCCCACCGACTGGTACGCGCCGCTGCTGATCGGCCGGCTGCTGCACCTGCCCACTCCGACGCACACCGTCGTGGTGGTCGTGCAGTGGGCGCTGGTGCTCGCCGCGGTGGCCGCCGCCACCGGCCGCGCGCCCCGGCTGCTGGGCTTCGCCGTCTTCCTCCTCTACATGGAGTGGATGGTGATCGCGATGAGCTACGGGAAGGTCGACCACGACCGGATCGCCTTCCTGGTCGCCCTCGCCGTGCTGCCCACCATCGGGGCGGCGCGGTTCCGGGACCGCCGCTCCTCGGAGGCCGCCGGCTTCGCGATGGCCGCCGTGCTGGTCACCGTGATGCTCACCTACTTCCTCGCCGCCTGGGCGAAGATCCGGTTCGGGGGCTGGGACTGGGCCACCGGGTCGACGCTCACCCGCGCCGTGCTGCGCCGCGGCACGGACCTGTCGATGTGGACGCTGGACGTGGCCTGGCTGCTGCCGGCGGCGCAGTGGGTGATGATCGTGGTCGAGCTGGCCGCACCGCTGATCCTGCTGGTGCGCACCGACCGGGCCCGGATCGGCCTGGTGCTCTTCCTGCTCGGCTTCCACGTGATGGTCTACGCCGGCGTCGGGATCATCTTCCTGCCGCACTGCATCGCGATCCTGTCGATCCTGCCTTGGGAGCGGCTCACCGCCCGCCGCCGGGACACGACCCCCGACCGGCCCGCCGCACCGGTGCCGGCTCCCGCCCGGAACTGACCGGCGCCGGGTGCGGCGGCACCCGGCACCTCAGACCGCGGGCACCTCAGACCCCGGGCACCTCAGACCCCGGGCACCTCAGACCGCGGCACTCAGATCATCGCGCCGATCCGGGCGGCCATCTCCGCCTCGTGCTGCTGGTAGGCGGCCGCGACGTTGGTGAGCAGCTGCCCCATCCCGGTCAGCGCCTCGCTCAGCCCCTGGCTGGACAGCCGCCACTTCTCGTAGAGCTCGGTGAACTGCACCGCCGCCTGGCTGTCGGTCCACCCCTCGAGCACCGAGGTGTTGATCCCGGCGGACAACGCCGTGTGCCGCGCCGTGGTCTCCCCGGCCTCGGCCTGGCAGCGGCCGGCCATCCCCTGCAGCGTCGCGATGTCGATCTTCACGGTTCCTCCTCCTGACCCGGGCACCTCCCGGGTGGAGCAGGACGCTAGGTGGCCGGGCCGGTCGGCGTCGTCCGTCGTCCACAGCCTCCGGCGCTGTCCACAGATCCGCCGGGCCGGCGCCACGGGCCATCCGGAAGCGGCACGATCCCCCGGTGCCCACCTCAGCCGGCGCCCCGGGCGGGGCGCGGACGACCCGCCGCAGCTGGACGCTGCAGACAGCCCGGGGCGCCGTCGACGTCGAGGTCTCCGCGCCTGAGGACGCCGTGCTGGACGACGTCCTGCCCGCCCTCGCCGCCGAGCTGGGTCCGCCGGCCGGCCCGCTGTGGTCCAGCTCGACGGAGCTGCCCGGCGGTACACCGCTGTCGATCCCCGAGCTGCACCACGCCGCGGTGCTGGGCTGGGGCCGGCCTGCCCCGCGGGACCCGGCCGCGGAGGGCGCCGGCGCACTGGAGCTGCAGGTCGTCGGTGGGCCCGACGCCGGACGCAGCCTGCCGCTGGAGCGCGGGCGGCTCGTCGTGGGCCGGAGTTCGACGTGCGGGCTGAACCTGGACGACCCGGACGTGTCCCGCCGGCATGCCGCCGTCACCGTCGCCGAGGGGCGGGTGACCGTCGCCGACCTCGGTTCCTCGAACGGCACGGTGCTGACCACGCGGCAGGGCGCCGTCCCGCTGGGCTCCGCCGAGACGACCTGGCCGGTGGGCGAGGCGATCCGGCTGGGTGCCACCACCCTCCGACTGACCGGGCCCGCGGGCTCCCCGCTGGAGAGCCGGGACACCGGCGCGGGACGGCTGGTGGTGCGTCCCCTCACGGGCACCCCGCCGCCGGCCGTCCCGGTCACCGTCGAGCTGCCCGCCCCGCCGGCCGACCCGCCGAGCCGGCGCCTGAGCTGGGTGGCGGTGTCCCTGCCCGCGGTCGGCGGCGTCGCGATGGCCTGGCTGCTCGACACCCCGGCGTTCCTGTTCTTCGCCCTCCTCAGCCCGGCGGTGGCGGTGGCCGGCTGGTGGTCCGACCGGCTCGCCGGCCGCCGGGCCGGCCGGCGGGCCCGCGCCGAGCACGCGGTCGCGCTGGCCCGGGCGGAGCTCGAGCTGGCTGCCGCGGTCACCGCGGACGTGGCCGGCCAGGAGGAGCGCCACCCCGACGTCGCCCGGCTGGTCGCCGCGGCGCGGCGGCGGGTCTCACCGCTGTGGTCCCGCGGCGCGCACGACCCGTCCGCCTGGGTGGTGCGCCTGGGCACCGGCCCCGGCCCCACGGCGGTGACCGTCTCCGGCCCGGACGGCGGGCGGTCCGCGGCGCCGGCCGACGCCGTCCCGGTCACCCTGGACCTCGGCTCCTGCGGCGGTCTGACGCTCTCCGGTCCGCGGCCGGCCGTCCTGGGCACGGCACGGGCACTCGTGTGCCAACTGGCCGCACTCAGCCCGCCTGGCGCCCTGTCCCTCGAGCTGGTCTGCGACCCGGCCCGACTCGCCGACTGGGCGTGGGTCCGCTGGCTGCCCCAGCTGGGCGGGGTCCACCCGGCCGGGCTCTCCACGGGCGACCGGCCCGACCCGTCCCCGACCGGCGGCGCAGGCGGTGACCGGGGCGGCGACGCCGGTGGCCGGACCCTCGTCGTGGTCGACGGCCCCATGAACGCAGAGGCGCGGGCTGCGCTGGTGGCCGGTGCGCCGCGCGTGGCCGTGCTCGAGCTCACCGACCGGCCGGGGTCGGCGTCCGGTGCGCATCTGACCGTCACCGGCGAGACCGGTTCGGCCGGCCGGCTGGTGCTGCCCGGCACCCCCGGCCGCCCGATCACCCTGGACGGGGTGCAGGAGACGACGGCGGCGACACTGGCCCGCACGCTGGCCGCTCTCACCGCGCCGGCCGACGGCTCCGGGATCCCCGACAGCGCCCGGCTGCTCGAGCTCTGCGCACCCCCCGGGCAGACCGGCGACGAGCCCACCCCTGACTGGGACCGGTCGCGCACCCGGCTGACGGCCACCCTCGGCGCCACCGCCCGCGGCCCGCTGACCCTGGACCTCGTGGCCCAGGGGCCGCACGCGCTCGTCGCGGGCACGACCGGGTCGGGGAAGTCCGAGCTGCTGCAGACCCTCGTCGCCGGCCTGGCGCTGCACCACCCACCGGACCGCTGCAGCCTCCTGCTGGTCGACTACAAGGGCGGCGCGGCCTTCGCCGAGGCCGCCGCGATGCCGCACACCGTCGGGGTGCTCACCGACCTGGACCACCAGTCGACCGCGCGAGCGCTGCGGTCCCTGGCCGCCGAGCTCACCCGCCGGGAGCGGCTGCTCGCCGCCCACGGCGCCCGGGACGTCGATGGCCTGCCCGACGAGGTGGCGCTGGCCCGGCTGGTCATCGTGGTCGACGAGTTCGCCACCCTGGTGGAGGACCTGCCCGGCTTCGTCAGCGGACTGGTGGGCATCGCGCAGCGCGGTCGTTCCCTGGGGGTGCACCTGGTCCTCGCCACCCAACGCCCCTCCGGGGTGGTGAGCCCGGAGATCCGGGCCAACTGCTCCCTGCGGATCTGCCTGCGCACCACCGACGAGGCAGAGGCCCGCGACGTGCTCGGCAGCGCACTGCCCGCCCAGCTGCCCGCCGACCGCCCCGGTCGGGCGTGGCTGCGGGCCGGCGGCGCGGCACCGGTCCTCCTCCAGGTCGCCCGGGTCTCCACACCGGCACCGGCGGGGCCGGAGGTCCACGTCCGCCGGCGGGCCTGGCCACCGCAGTCCGCACCGGTCGCAGGAGGGGGCCGCACCGACGGCACCACCGACCTCGCCCGGATCGCCGCCGCCGTCGGTCGGCGGGCGATCGGAGAGGGGCTGCAGCTGCCCCAGCGTCCCTGGCTGCCCCCGCTGCCCAGCCGGCTCACCGTCGCCGACCTGCCCACCGACCGGGCCACGGCCAGCCCGACGGTCCTCCGGATCGGCCTGCTCGACGTCCCCGACCGGCAGGTGCAACCGCCTCTGGAAATGGACCTCGCCGCCGGTGGCGGCTGGCTGGCGGTGGGTGGGCCGCGCAGTGGGCGGAGCACCGCGCTGGAGACGGTGCTGACCGAGGCGGCAGCGCAGCTCTCCCCCGATGAGCTGCACGTCCACGTGCTCGACCACGGCGGCGGCGCGGTGGCCACGCGGGCCGCGGAGCTGCCGCACACCGGCACCGTGGTGAGGCGCGGCGACCCGCACCGCAGTGGTCGGCTGCTGCACCGGCTGGCGGCGGAGCTGGAGCGCCGGCGTGCCGGCGACCCGCCGGACCAGCCGCTCGTCCTCCTGCTGGTCGACGGCTACGACAGCCTCGCCGCCGAGCTCGAGAGCGGCGACCCCACGGGCGGCGCCGCCGATCTCATCCGCCTGTGCCGGGAAGGCGGTGCGGTGGGGCTGACCGTCGCCCTGACGGCCGATCGGGCGGTGCCCGGGAGCAGGCTGGCCAGTGCGGTGCGGGAGCGTCTGGTCCTGCCACTGCCGGACCGCACCGACTACGCGGTCGCCGGGGTGCCCGCCCGCGCGGTTCCCGAACACCGCCCCCCGGGCCGGGCGCTGGTGGGTGAGGACGCCGTGGAGTGCCAGCTGGCGTCGCCCCGGGACACCGTCCGGGCCTGGCCGCCGGGCACCGGCGGCTCCGCCCCGGTACGGGTCACCGACCTGCCTGCCGACCCCGAGCTGCCGCTGCCGTTCCCGGACGCGAGGTACCGCTGGCTCCCCGTGGGCCCCGGTGGCGACGAGGGGCAGGTGACCGGGGTCGACCTCGGGGCAGGCGGTGGGCTGCTCGTCGTCGGTCCGCCCGGGAGCGGCCGCAGCGAGGCGGTGCGCGCCTTCGGCCGGCACTGCCGCGCCGGCGGCGCCCGGGTGCTCGAACTGGCGGCGACGCCCCCGGGCGACGACCACGACAGCCAGGAGCACCGGGTGGACCGGGTGGACCGCGGCGATGTGACCGGGTTGCGGGCCTGGCTCGCCGAGCCGGGCCCCGGCGCCAGAGTGGTGCTGGCCGACGACGTCACCTCGCTGCCCGACGCGGTGGCCGACGCGCTCGCGGTCGCGGGCGGCGCACCGGCCGGGAGCCCCGCGGGCGACGCACCCGCCTCGGGTGCCGTGCTCGTCATCGCGGCCGGCAGCCCGGCCGAGCTGGCCGGGAGCTTCCGCGGGCCGGTGGCCGCGCTGCGCCGTTCCCGCACCGCACTGCTGCTGCGTCCGGGCCCCGGCGACGCCGAACTGCTCGGACTGCGCGTCCCGCGCACGCCCCTGCCGGCCCGGCCCGGCTCCGGGTGGCTGCTCGTCCGCGGCGAGCCGACGCGGGTGCAGGTCGCACGGCGCCGGAACCCGCGCGAGGCGGCATGACCCGGCGCGGCGGTCAGAGCAGCTCGAGCGCCGGCCCGATCTCCTGCGTGGCGTACCAGGCGAGCTCGTGGCCCTCGGCCTGGTCCACGGTGAACTGCGCCTCGTCACTGCCCAGGTCCGCCTCCAGCACCACGGCGACCGCGGCCGCGACGTCCGCCTCGGCCTCGGCCACGTCGAGGTGCGCACTGGCCACGTCCGCCAGGGCGACGGCAGCGGTGGTCCGCGCGGCCCCGGGATCAGCGGCGGGGTCCTCGATCGGGGTCAGCGAGGCGTCGGGCACGTCGGCGGCCAGCACCACCCGGCGCCGGGCGGCGGCCGGGTCGACGTCGATCAGCCGGAGGCTGGCTCGGGCCGCGGCGAGCAGCGCGGCGTACTCCAGCTCCTCGTCGTCGCTGAGACCGTCGCTGAGCTCGTAGTGGCTGCGCAGCTGCGGCGTGACGGCGAACACCGTCAGCGGCCCCTCCAGTCGGCCGTCGTCCAGCAGCCGTCGCAGGACGGTCGTCGTGGCCGGCACGTACACGCGCACCCGGGTCGCCTCCTCAGTCGTGGAACAGCGACCGTAACGTCGCCGGCCGCGCGCACCGTTCCCCGGCAGGCGAGAGCAGCCGGTCCGGCCACCTCCCGGAGGGCCTGCGAGGAGTGGGAAGGAGGTCCTCCCTCAGCTGGCGGCCCCGCGCAGGTCGCCGACCTCCTGCTCGATGAGGTCGGCGAGCACCTCGACGTCGCTGACGCTGTCCCGGTCGGCGTTCAGGCCGACGTACACGGTGCCGTCGTAACTGGTCAGGCCGATGGCCAGGCCCTGACCGCGGACCAGCGGCACCACCGGGAAGACCTCGACCATCCGGGCCCCGCCGGCGTACAGCGGCACCTGTGGTCCGGGGACGTTGGTGACCACGAGGTTGAACAGCCGCCGGGACAGCCCGCTGGCGGCGCGGGCGCCGAGGGCGTGCAGCGTCGGCGGGGCGAAGCCGGACAGCGCGCTGAGCGTGTCGGCGCCCACCGACTGGCCGCGGGGCGCCAGCCCGCGCATGGCGTAGCTGATCCGGGCCAGGCGCACCCGCGGGTTCGGCTCCCCGACCGGCAGGTCCACCAGCAACGAGGAGACCCGATTGCCGCCCGCGTCGTCGTCGGTGCGCACCGACACCGGCACCAGGGCCCGCACCACGGTGCTGCCCACCACCGGCTCCCCGCGGGACAGCAACCAGTCCCGCAGTGCCCCGGTGACCGTGCTGAGCAGCACGTCGTTGATGGTGCCGCCGAGGGACCGGCGCACCTCCCGCAGTTCCGCCAGGGACACCCGGGCGACGGCGAACCGCCGCTGCCGGCCGATCGGCGCGTTCAGCGGGCTGGCCGGAGCCGGCGACACCGCAGTCCGGGCGGCGGCGGCCAGCAGGCCGGTGGCCACGCCGGCCCAGCGGGCGGCCGTGGCCCGCACGTCACCGACCGCGGTCCGGGCGGTGTCCAGCACGGCCGAGGGCCGCTGCAGGTAGTCCTCGACCGCCTCCCAGACCAACGCGGCCGGGCCCGGGGGGCGCCGGGGCCGCCAGTCGTCGGGCACCGCCACCGTCCCGGCGTCGGCGTGCGGGCTGGGGTCCAGGATGACCTGCCCGATGTCGATCGCGCCGAGCCCGTCGACCAGCGCCGGGTGGGTCTTGGTCACCACCGCCGTACGGTCACCGGCCAGCCCCTCGACCAGGTACATCTCCCACAGCGGCCGGGTGCGGTCCAGCGGTCGGGCGGTCAGCCGGGCGACCAGGTCCAGCAACTGCTCCTCGGTGCCCGGGCGGGGCAGCGCAGAGCGCCGGACGTGGTAGCTGATGTCGAAGTCCGGGTCGTCGACCCAGGCCGGGTTGGCCAGGTGCCCGGGCACCTCCAGCACCTTCTGCCGGTAGCGGGGTACGAGCGGCAGGCGGGCCCGGACCAGCGCGACGAGCGCCTCGTGGTCGAGCCCGCCGTCGGGACACTCGAGCACCAGCACCCCACCCACGTGCATGGGCGTCGCCGGCTCCTCGAGGTACAGGAAGGACGCGTCCAGCGCGGTGAGCCGTTGAACCACGGCGTGACCCCCCTCACTGACGATCACCCCAACCTACGGGGTGGCCCGCCGCCCGGTCGGGGGTGCCCCCAGGATCCGCCCCGACCGGCGGCTCAGCCGCGAGCGCGCCGGCGGCCCACCGGCACCGGCGCACCGCTCAGGCCGGCGGCGAGCTCGCGCAGCGCGGCCCGCAGCGGAGACCCGGGCGCCACCTCGGCGAGCGTCCGGCCCGCGGCCAGGGCGGCGTCGGTCGACCGCCGGTCCGCGGGGAGGAAGCAGTCCACCTCCGCGCCGGTGAAGCGGGCCAGCGCCGCAGCGACCTCCCGCCGCGGGTCCCCGGTCACCGGGCCGCGGCGCAGCTGGTTGACGACCACCCTCGGGTGGACCTCGGGCAGCACCTCACGCAGCTCGTCGAGCGCCCGGATCGTCCGCTGCAGCGCCACCGGGTCGGCACCGCTCACGCACAGCACCTCGTCGGCGGCCTCGAGCACGGCCAGGGTGGCGCCGTTGCGCCGGGGCGCCGCCGTGTCGAAGGACAGCTCCTCGTCCTCCTCCAGGCAGAACGCGCAGTCGACCACGGTCAGGGCGGTCAGCCGCCGGGCCTCCTCCAGCACCACGGCGAGCGCCTGCGGACGCAGCTCCGGCCACCGGTCGGCGCGCGCCAGCCCGGTGAGCACCCGCAGCCGTGGCCCCACCGCCCCGGCCAGTCGGGACAGCGCGGGGCCGTCGAGGGTGCCCGCGCCGGCCTGCCTCGCGGCAGCGGCCACCCCCGGCGACTCGTCCAGCAGCCCGAGGACCTGGGCGACCACGCCGCCGTAGACATCGGCGTCCACCAGCAGGGTGCTCACGTCCAGCCGGGCTGCCTCGTCGGCCAGGCCCACCGCGACCGTGGTCCGCCCCGGGGCTCCCGTCGGACCCCAGACGGCGACGACCCGACCACGCCCGGACGGCCGGGGCGGCTCCTCCCGCCCCGGCTCGGCCGGGCGGAGGGCCCCACGCGGATCGGCGACGTCCCGGCCGGCCGGCACACCCCCGGCGACCGCGGCACGCAGCGCCCGCGCGATCTCCTCCGCCGGGGCGTCGGCCGGCAGCACCCGCTCGACGCCGAGCTGGCGCAGCCGGTCGCCGGCACGCAGGTCACCGGGCTCGACCAACCCCACCACCGCGACCCCGGCGGCGATCAGCCTGGTCACGGCCGCGCCGTCCAGCCTCCGCAGCTCCGCGGAGAGCAGCGCGGCCTGGCCGGTGCCGGTGCTGGCCGCGGCGAGCAGGTCGGCGACGTCGACGCACCGGCGGACGACGGTGACGCCGTGGTCCTCCCGGTCCAGGGCACCGACCAGCTCGGACTCCCAGGCCGCCCCGGTGACGGCGGTGAAGACCTGCAGCCCCATCAGCCGGTCGGTCCCCGGTCGGCGGCGGCGTCGTCCCTGGAGGTGGCTGTTCCCGCAGCGGCGTCGACCGAGTCGCGCACGACCACGACCAGCCCGCGGCCACCGATGGCGGCCAGCACCACGGGGGCGTCGTCGGTCGGGACGGTGACCACGACCTGCAGGGTGCTCGTGGAGGCCGACAGCACGCCGTCGGACCGACCGGTCACCGCCTGGACCGGTGCGGCGCCGACCACCAGGTCCACGTCGCCCCCCGTCTCGAGGGAGGCGCCCACGGCCGGGTCGGCCACCGCGTAGACGTCGACCAGCTGACCGCGGGACAGCCCCGGCGGCACGAACCCGGCCTGGACCGGCAGCGCCAGCTGGACCTGTCCGGTCACCTCCTCCAGCGCCGACCTGGGCACCAGCTCACCGGCGCGGACCGCCCGCGCGAGCACCCGGCCCTCGGGGCGGGTGCTCGCGGACAGGTAGGCGCCGGCGACGTCGTCCAGCCGCACCGGGACCGAGACCAGGTCCGCGGCGGTCAGCACCGTGCCCGCCGCCAGGTCGGCGCCGGCCGACCACACGGGCACGGTCGCGTCAGCCGCGGTGACGACACGGGCCCCGACTAGCACCGACCCGAGCACCAGCAGGACACCGAGGACGAGGCGCAGGTCCAGCCAGCGCGGCGGGCGCACACGACGGACGACCGGCCCGGTCGGCGCCGACCCGACGCCGGGGGCCACGGAGGTGGTCGGCGCGCTCATGCCTGGTCGTCCTCCCCGGGTCACGGCCGGACGGGATGCGTCCGGAGCAGTACCGCTCGGTGCGGCGGAGGCAGATCATGACCGAGGAACCGCCGGCCGCGCAGCCGCTGTCCACACGTTCGGGTGGACGATGCAGCTCTGGACCACCCGACTGACAGACTGGCGACCACCTTCGACGGGAGAGCGACCCACCTCATGGCGACCCAGCGGTTCTGGACCCTCGACGACGTCGCGGAGATCCTCAACGTCTCCTGGTCGCAGGCCTACGCGATGGTCCGCCGCAAGGAGCTCGTCGCGATCCAGATCGGCGGGCGGGGCCAGTGGCGGGTGGAGAAGGACGAGCTGGAGCGCTTCATCCAGCAGAAGTACGCCGAGGCGCGTGCCGACGAGCCGGAGGCGCCCGACGCCGAGGCGCTCGACAGCGCGGCGCACGACGCGCAGGTCGACTCCTCCTCCTGACCGGCTGAGCTCCGGGCTCAGACCACCGCCGGCGGCAGGGTGCGCACGGCGACCACCGCCGCCAGCACGACCGCCCGCACCCCGCTGACCGCACCCCGCCGGCGCGGGCGGTCGACCGCGTGCTCGGCCAGCTCCAGGTGGTCGGCGCCCACCCGGTCGACGGTGCCGGCGAAGACGCTTCCGTCGTCGAGCAGGCACTGCACCGTCGCACGATCGCGGGCCAGGCCACGCAGCGCCCGGCGGAGGTCCAGCCGGGACGGCGCACCGGCGTCGGGGATCGCCACGGTCACGGCCGTCAGCCCGCTCACGGCCCGGACCGCGCGGGTGGCCACCAGCAGCTCCCGCTGCTGGACGTCGGTCAACAGCAGCCAGTCGACGCCCACCTCGACCAGCCGTCCGGCGAGCTCACCCACCCCGGCACAGGCCAGCGCCACCTCGGTGCCGACCGCGCCGCGCAGCCGATCGGCCAACTGCACCCGGCCGAGCTCTGCCCGCGACCGGGACGCCGCCTCGGCGTCGAGCTCGGCCGCCTCCTGCTCAGCGGCCTGCGCCTCGAGGTCGGCGAACAGCTGCTCCCAGCGCATGGCGCGAGCGTAGTCGTCCACAGTTCCTCGCGTTTGCTTGCATTTGCTTGCGTTGGTGCTGTTTGGTGGTCATTCAGGAGGTGTGATGTCCACTCGGCGATGGATGACGACGACGGCGGCGATGGCCGCGGTCGCCTGGGCACTGGCTGCCCTGGGCACCGATCCGGCCGCGGTGCGGACGGCGCTGGCCGACCCACAGGGGCTGGTCGACGGCGCGGGCCCGGACGCGCTGGTGCTCGCCGGGGTCACCGCGGCAGCCTGGCTGTGCTGGGCCTGGGGGGCCGTGGGCCTGCTGCTCACCGCACTGTCCACCACGCCGGGCACGGCCGGCCGTGCGGCGAGCCGACTGCTCCACCTGCTGCTGCCGGCCGGTGCCCGTCGAGCGGCCGCGCTCGCCGTCGGACTGGGGCTGGTCACCGCCGCGCCTGCGGTGGCATGGCCTGCGCCGACCGTCGTCGCCACCGTCGCCGACACCACCGACCTCGGGTCGCCGGTGTCCGTGGACTGGCCGACGGCGCCCGGTGCCGACCGGCCGGCCGGCACCGACGTCGACTGGCCCGCGGCGCCCGGTGCCGACTGGCCACCATCCGGCGATCACCCCGGCGACGCCGCGGACGGGCCGGCCGGCCCCACCCCGCCCGACGTCCGGTCCACACAGCACGTGGTGCTGCGTGGGGACTGCCTGTGGGACATCGCGGCCGCCTGGCTGGCCCGGACGTCCCCCGGCACCCCGGTCACCGACGCCGCCACCGCCACCGCGGTCGCCGCCTGGTGGCAGGCGAACGCCGACGTGATCGGCCCCGACCCCGACCTCCTGCTGCCCGGTCAGGTGCTGCAGGCCCCGCCCTCCGAGGAGCTCCGATGAGCGCACCCCAGCACCAGCTGACCCCCTCCGTGCCCGGCATGGCCGAGCCGACCACGCGACCGCGGATGCACCTGACGGTGGTGCGCACCCCGGGGCCGGCGCTGGAGCCGGCGGCGCACCCGGTGCGACTGCTCGTGCCCGGTCACCGGCACCGCCGGCCGGCGCCACCGCCCGGCCCACGTCCTCGGCTGGACCGGGCGGCGCACCTGTTCGCCCCGGAGGAGGCGGAGTTCGGCCCCCGCTGGTCGGGGCGCGCGGAACTGCCCGATGCCGCCTCGGCCGGCCGTCGGCTGGTCACTCTCACCCTGGAGGCGTTCGCCGGCCGCCGACCGATGGCACAGCTGCAGCCGCTGGTCACCCCCGCGCTCTTCACCGCCCTCGCCGAGCGTCGCCGTCCGCGCTGGTGTGCCGAGGGCACGGCGCCGCTGCTGGTGGGCCGGGTGCACGTCTGCGAGCCGGTGGACGGCGTCGCGGAGGTCAGCGCGGTGGCCCGCCGGGCCGGGCGGGCCCACGCGGTCGCCGCCCGCCTGGAGGGCATCGACGGGCGCTGGCGGTGCACCGCGCTGCAGATCGGCTGAGCCCGGACAGCACGACGCCCCGCCGACCTGCAGGTCGGCGGGGCGTCGTGCTCGTTCCCTTCCAGGGGCCCGCCCTGAGCTGAGGGAGGAAGGGGGTCCTTCCTCAGCTGTTGGCGGCCGACCCGTGGCACTGCTTGAACTTCTTCCCCGAGCCACAGGGGCAGGGGGCGTTGCGCGGGGTCTCCTTGGTGCCGGTGACCGTCGCCGACTTGGCCGCCTTCGGCCGGCCGGCGTCCTTGGCGGACTGGTCCAGGCCGGGCGCGCTGTAGGTCAGCTGCTCCTGCTTCGGCGCCTCGAGGCCCTTCACCGACAGCTCCGGCCCCCCGGCGGGCGCCCCGGGCACCGCAGCCGCGGCCGGGGCCTCGGGAGCCGTCGCGGCGGCGGTGGCGGGGGCGGGCTTCCGGGTGCGGCGGGCGGAGCTCGCGGTCCCCGCGCCGTCGCCCGAGCCGTTGCCGTTCCCTCCCGGCACGGCGCCGCTGCCGGCCGGCACGGCGCCATCGCCGGTCGCGGCCGGCGCCGCACGGTTCCCGTCGGCGGCGGGCGGCGCACCGTCGGTGGCCGGCGCAGCGCCATCGGCGGCCGGCGCAGTGCCGTCGCCGTCGGTACGCGCCGGGGCCTGCGCGGCCGTCGCGGTGGCCGCCTGGGCGGCCGCAGCGGTGGCCTGGCGGGCGAGCACCCGCTGGGTGCCGGCCTGGGCACGGGCCAGCGCCTCGGCCTCGGACTGCGCCTGCTTGGCCCGGGCCTCGGCCTCCTGCTGCTCCTTGGTCTTGACCTCGATGTTGAACAGGAAGCCGACGGACTCCTCCTTGATCCCGTCGAGCATCGCGTTGAACATGTCGTAGCCCTCGCGCTGGTACTCCACGACCGGGTCGCGGTTGGCCATCGCGCGCAGGTGGATGCCGGCCCGCAGGTAGTCCATCTCGTAGAGGTGCTCGCGCCACTTGCGGTCCAGCACCGAGAGCAGCACCCGCCGCTCCAGCTCGCGCATGACCTCCGCGCCCAGCGTGCTCTCCCGCTCCGCGTACGCGCGCTCCACGTCGGCGAGCAGCTCGGACTTGAGCACGTCCGCGGTGAGCGCGGCCTGGTCGCCGTCGGCCACCCGGTCCAGCAGCTCCTGCCGGTCCAGGCCCACCGGGTAGAGCGCCTTCAGCCCGGTCCACAGCTGCTCGAGGTCCCAGTCCTCGGCGTACCCGAGCTCGGTGGCGCCGTCCACGTAGGCGGCGACGACGTCGTCGACCATGCTGCGCACCTGCACGTGCAGGTCCTCGCCGTCGAGCACCTTGCGGCGCTCGGCGTAGATGACCGTGCGCTGGCGGTTCAACACCTCGTCGTACTTCAGGACGTCCTTGCGGACCTCGTAGTTCTGCTGCTCCAGCTGCGTCTGCGCCGAGCGGATGGCCCGGCTGACCATCTTGTGCTCGATCGGCTGGTCGTCGGGGACCCGCAGCGTGTTCATCATGTTCTCGAGCATCGGCCCGTTGAACCGGCGCATCAGGTCATCGCCCAGCGACAGGTAGAACCGGGACTCGCCCGGGTCGCCCTGCCGGCCGGAGCGACCGCGCAGCTGGTTGTCGATGCGGCGGCTCTCGTGCCGCTCGGTGCCCAGCACGTAGAGGCCCCCGGCCTCGGCGACCTGGTCGTGCTCGGCCTTGACCTGCTCCTTTGCCGCCGCGAGCGCGTCGTCCCAGGCGGCCTCGTACTCCTCCGGGGTCTCCGTCGGGGTGAGCCCCTTCGCCCGCAGCGCCTCGTCGGCGATGAACTCGGCGTTGCCGCCGAGCTGGATGTCGGTGCCTCGCCCGGCCATGTTCGTGGCCACGGTGACCGCGCCGAGCCGGCCGGCCATCGCGATGATCGCCGCCTCCCGGGCGTGGTTCTTCGCGTTGAGCACCTCGTGCGGGATGCCGCGGCGGAGCAGGAACTTCGCCAGGACCTCGGACTTCTCCACGCTGGCGGTGCCCACCAGCACCGGCTGCCCGGCCTCGTGCCGCTCGGCGATGTCGTCGACGACCGCCTCGAACTTGGCCTTCTCGGTCTTGTAGATCAGGTCGGCCTCGTCGGCCCGGATCATCGGCCGGTTGGTCGGGATCGGCACCACGCCCAGCCCGTAGGTCTGGTGCAGCTCGGCGGCCTCGGTCTGCGCCGTGCCGGTCATCCCGGAGAGCTTCTCGTAGAGCCGGAAGTAGTTCTGCAGGGTGATCGTGGCGAGGGTCTGGTTCTCGTCCTTGATCTGCACCCGCTCCTTGGCCTCGATGGCCTGGTGCATGCCCTCGTTGTAGCGGCGCCCGGCCAGCACGCGGCCGGTGAACTCGTCGACGATGAGCACCTCGCCGTTGCTGACGATGTACTGCTGGTCCTTCTTGAACAGCTCCTTGGCCTTCAGGGCGTTGTTCAGGTAGCTGATCAGCGGGGTGTTCGCCGCCTCGTAGAGGTTGTCGATGCCCAGCTGGTCCTCGACGAACTCCACGCCCTCCTCGGTGATGGCGACCGTCCGCTTGCTCTCCTCGACCTCGTAGTGCCGGTCGCGCTTCATCAGCGGGGCGATGCGGGCGAACTCGCCGTACCAGCGGGCACTGGACTCGGCCGGCCCGCTGATGATCAGCGGCGTCCGGGCCTCGTCGATGAGGATGGAGTCGACCTCGTCGACGATGGCGTAGGCGTGGCCACGCTGCACCAGGTCGGCCTTGGACCAGGCCATGTTGTCGCGCAGGTAGTCGAAGCCGAACTCGTTGTTCGTGCCGTGCGTGATGTCGGCCAGGTACTGCTCCCGGCGGACCTGCGGCGCCTGGCCGGAGACGATCGTGCCGACGCTCAGGCCCAGGAACCGCTGCACCCGGCCCATCCACTCCGCGTCGCGGGTGGCCAGGTAGTCGTTGGTGGTGATGACGTGCACGCCCTCGCCGGACAGCGCGTTGAGGTAGGCCGGCAGCACACCGGTGAGCGTCTTGCCCTCACCGGTCTTCATCTCGGCGATGTTCCCCAGGTGCAGGGCCGCGCCGCCCATCAGCTGGACCCGGTAGTGCCGCTGGCCCAGGGTCCGCTTGCTCGCCTCGCGGACCACCGCGAACGCCTCGGGCAGCAGCTGGTCGAGGGTCTCCCCGTCGCCGTAGCGCGCCTTGAACTCGTCGGTCTTGGCCCGCAGCTCGGCGTCGGTGAGGTCGACGACCTCGACCTCCAGCGCCTCGACCGCATCGGCGATCTTCGACAGACGACGGACGATCTTGCCCTCACCGGCACGCAGGATCTTGGAGAACACCACGACCCCAGCGTAGGCGGCGCAGCCGGGCAGCGGTCCCGACGTGGCCGATCTCCCTACCCCGCGCGGTTCCGGCCGTACCGTCTGCGGGCGTGTCCTCCCCCACCACACCGGCCCGGCCGTCCTTCGGCCCCGGCCTGGTCGCGTTCCTCACCGAACGGCACCTGGCGACCCTCACCACGCTGCGCGCCGACGGCACGCCGCACGTCGTCCCGGTCGGGGTCACCTTCGACCCGGCCACCGGCACCGCCCGGGTGATCACCTCGGGCACGTCGGTGAAGGCCCGCCACGTCCGGGCCGGGCAGTCCCGGGTGGCCGTCTGCACCGTCGACGGGCGGCGCTGGGCGACGCTGGAGGGGACGGCGGTGCTGCGGGAGGACGCCGCGTCGATCGCCGACGCCGAGGCCCGCTACGCCCGCCGCTACAAGCAGCCCCGCCCCAACCCCGCGCGGGTGGTCATCGAGATCTCGGTGGACCGGGTGCTGGGCAACGCGGAACGCTTCCCCCCGACCGGCGAGGAGGCGTGAGCATGGACCTGAGCGGGATGGACCTGAGCGCCATCGACCTGACCACCGAGGTGGTGCGCACCGAGCGGCTGGTGCTCCGCCCGTTCCGTCCCGAGGACGCCGAGGCGGTCTTCGCCGCCTGCCAGGACCCGGAGATCCCGCGCTGGATCAGCGCCGTCTCCCCCACCTACACCCGCGCCGACGCCGAGCACTTCGTCACCCAGGAGAGCCCGACCGCGCGGCGCGAGGGCACCGCGATGATGGTGGCGATCGAGGCCGGCGGGGTGCTGGTCGGCGCCAGCGGGGTCAACCGGATCGGCCAGCACCCGCTGGGCCCGGAGATCGGCTACTGGATCGCGGCCGGGGCTCGCGGGCGCGGGTACGCAGCGGAGACCGCCCATGCGCTCGCGCAGTGGGTTCTGGGGCTCGGGGCGCCGCGGGTGTACCTGGTGGCCGACGTCCGGAACTCGCCCTCCCAGGCGGTGGCCCGCCGGGCCGGCTTCACCCAGGAGGGCGTGCTCCGCTCCTACCTGGCGTACCGGGACGGCAGCCGCGGCGACGCGGCGCTGTTCTCCCGGCTGCCCGGCGACTGACGACGGCGGGCCGCCTCCCGGGAGGGAGACGACCCGCCGTCGGCCTCCCTGCAGGGGCCCGCCGCGAGCTCGCGAGTGGTGGGGGCAGGGAGGTCCTTCGTCAGACGGTGGCCGGCTCCCGCTCCGTCGTCCCGACGGTGTCCCCGCCGGTCGCCGCGTCGGCGCCGACGGTCTGGGCACCCGGCACCTGCGCGCCCAGCCGGATCAGGCCGTAGTCGAAGGCGTGCCGGCGGTAGACCACCGACGGCTGGCCGGTGTCGGCGCACAGGAACAGGAAGAAGTCGTGGCCCACGAGCTCCATCTCGTAGAGGGCCTGGTCGACGTGCATCGGCGTGGCCGAGTGGACCTTCTCGCGCACGATCCGGCCGGGCAGGTGCTCGTCGAGGTCGGTGACCAGCGGCGCCGCGTTCGGCTCCAGGTCGGGCACGCCCCCGCCGAGGTCCGCGGCGTTGCCGGCCAGCATCGTCTCCACCGGCGCGTCGGAGGCGCCGTCGAGCCGGACGCTCGGTGGCGTCCGGCGGCCGTGGTGCACGCGGCGGCGGTCGTTGGCCCGCCGCAGCCGGTTCTCCAGCTTGTCCACCGCGAGCTCGAGCGCGGCGTAGAAGTCGGGGGCGCACGCCTCGCCACGGGCCACCGGGCCCTTGCCGCGCAGGGTGATCTCCACGCGCTGGCAGTTGGCCGCCTGGCGTGGGTTCTTCTCGTGCAACAGCTCGACGTCGATGCGGATCAACTTGTCGTCGAAGCGCTCGAGCTGACCGACCTTGTCCTCGACGTGCGTGCGGAAGTGCTCGGGCACCTCGACGTTGCGTCCACGGACCACGATCTCCATGAGACCTCCCGGTGAGCGGGTGTGATCGCACCCACGCTAGTTGCGTCTTCCGGTTCCCGACACCGGAGACACCCCCATCGGGGCCCGCCGTCAGCGACGCACGGTGAACGCCCCTGGTGGGGGCGTCGTCCGGGGTGCGCAGCTGCGCCGCGGGGTCGCGGCGACCACCGCGGCGAGCACCGGCGTGTCGGCCGGCGGAGCGTGCTCCGGCGTGGCCCGGAGCGCCCGGGCCGCCTCGGTCAGGGTGGCCCCGCTGGTCACCACGTCGTCGACCAGGACCAGGACGCCGGACGGCGCCGGCCGGCCGCGCGGGGCGAACCGGCCGGCCAGGTTGGCCTGCCGCTCCCGCACCCCGAGCCCCGCGCTGTCCGCGGCTCCCCGGGGCCGTCGCAGCAGCGGGACCCTGGCGGCCGGCGTCCCCGCGGCGCGCAGGTCCGCCACCGCCCGGTCGGCCAGCTCGCGCACGTGGTCCCGGCCGCGGGCCCGCACCGCCGCGGCGGAGCTGGGCACCGGCACCAGCAGCACCGGCGCGCCCGGCCCAGGCGGCTGCGCCAGGCCGGTCAGCACCGCGGCGACCGCGAGCGCCAGCGCGCTGCCCAGCGGCACGGCCAGCTCCGCCCGGCCGTGCTCCTTGAACGCGACCACCGCCGGGCGCACCGGCCCGGCGTAGGCGCCGGCGGCGACGGTGGGCGGGAAGCCCGGCGGGTGCCGCCGCGGCTGGGCCAGCCGGGGGCGGGCCAGCAGCGCCCGGCAGACCGGACACAGCACCGGGCCGGGGACCGCGCAGCCGGCGCAGGCGCGGGGCAGCACCAGGTCGGCGAGCGTGCGGACGGCATCTCCCAGCAGGCCACCCAGCTGGGTGCCCGGGCCCGGACCGGCCGGCGTCGTGCCCACGCGCACCAGGCTGCCCGGCTCCCGCGCGGACCGCCGCCCCGTACGGCGTCCTGGGGACGGTCACCGCCGCTGGGGACGGCGGGCGGCGCCGGCGGGTCAGAGCGGGTAGAAGGGCGCTCCGCCGGCCAGCGGCCCGGCGCTGCGGATCGGCGTCACCCAGGTGCCGCTGACCAGCTGCCAGATCGTGCCGTCGGCGCTGACCAGCAACGGGCGGCCCGGGGCTGCGGCCAGGCCGGTCCGGTCACCGGGCAGGCCGGCGGTGGCCAGCGAGGTGAGCGCCCAGCCGTCGACCTCGACCGACCAGGGGACGGCGCGCTCCTCCCCCGTGTCGGCGGCGAGGACGACCAGCACGCCCGCGGTCCGCCACGCCACGTCGGTGACCTCACGCAGCGAGGGGGTGATCGAGCGCAGGTCCCGGACGCTGACCGCCTCCTCGTCGCGCACCACGGTGCCGACGTACAACCGGCCGCCGTCGGGGCCCTCGATGACCACGGCCGCGCGGACCCCGTCCGGCGACAGCTGGAACGCCGTCGCCCGCCCCAGGCCGGCCAGCGTCGTCGCGCTCACCGTCTGGGGGGCGCCCCCGGCGGCCAGGCGCACCACCTCGGTGCCGTCGCGGACCGTCCACACCTCCGCGCGGGGCCCCGCGGTGGTCGGTGGGGTGAAGCCCGGGCCGCCGAGCACCGGGGCCATCTCCCCGCCGTACGGCCCCGCGAACAGCGTCGCCGGCGCACCCGTCGGGTTCACCGACGTCGAGACGCCCGCCGTCAGACCCAGGTTGCCCTCCCGGTCCGTGGTGATCGCCGCCGACTGCAGCCCGTAGGCCCCGGCACCCGCCGGGCCCGGCACCGGCTCCCCGTCGGTGGCCCGGCGGAGGGCGCCGCCGGCGAGGTAGTGCCCCACCGCGTCGGCCGGTGCGTAGTCCGGGTCCAGGCGCACCCAGTCGTCGGTGGTCTGCGCGGTGGGCAGGCCGGGGATGCCCAGCGGCTGGCCGTCCCGGCGCACCTCGACCGCGCCCAGGCCGGCACGCACCAGGGTCCAGACCAGCTGGCCGGCCGCGGCCTCCAGCGTCGTGTCGGAGACCCGGTCCGGCCAGGTGAGGTCGACCGTCGCCGTCTGGCCGGACACCTCGACGGCGCTGCGCAGCTGCGCCCCCTCCAGCGGGTTCTCCACCCCGGCGGCGATCGTCGGTGCGGGCCCGTTGAGCAGCCGCTCCACCAGCAGGTTGAACTGGGCGTCACCGGAGACCAGGTAACGGGGGTCGGGCACGACCCGGCTGAGCGTGGGGTCGAGGAAGAACGCGTCGAGCTGGTCGTAGGTGCGCTCGAAGTCCGGCTGCAGCGTGACCAGGCCACCCGGCGGGTCGGTGATCCGCCACTCACCCTCCTCCTGCACGAGGGTGAAGGAGCGGTGGTACTGCTCGTCGCCGGCCACCGTGAAGACGCCCCGCTGGTCGACGGTGCCCACCTGCGCCGCGGTCACCTCGACGGTGCCCGGCTCGGCGCGCACCGCGGCGTAGTCGCGGCTGATGATCGTGATGCCGTCGGCGTCGGACCAGGACTCCGCCGCCCCGGTGGCCAGGTACTGGCGGGCCACCGGGTGGTTGCGGGTCGGGCTCGCGCTGGCCTCGATGAAGCCCCGGACGACCTCCTCCGGGGTCGCCCCGGGCACCGGGCCGAACGGCTCGACGCCGACGTCCCCGCGGGGCGGCAGGGGAACCTGGGTGATCCGCACGGTCGGCGAGCTGCTCGGCACGGTGTTGCAGCCGGCCAGCACCAGGACCGCCAGCAGGCTCAGCAGGGCGGTCCACCGCCGCCGGGCGGTCACCGGGCGTCCTCCGTCCGGCGCGGCATGACCGGGCGGAGCGGCATGACCGGGCGGAGCGGCAGCGGGCTGCTGGTCAGCGCCGCACCCGCGGTCAGCGGCACGGTGAGCCGGAACTGGGCGCCCTGCCCCGGCTGACCCCACACCTGCAGCCAGCCCCCGTGCAGCCGGGCGTCCTCCAGGCTGATCGACAGGCCCAGCCCGCTGCCGCCCACCGTGCGCACCCGCGAGGGGTCGGCGCGCCAGAAGCGGTCGAAGACGTGCTGGGCGTCGGCGCTGCTCAGCCCGACGCCGTGGTCCCGGACGGTGATCGCCGCGGCGCTGCCCGAGGCGGCCAGGGTGAGCTCCACCGGGCGTCCGGTGCCGTGCTCGACCGCGTTGCCCACCAGGTTGCGCAGCACCCGCTCGATCCGCCGGCCGTCGACCTCGGCGACCACCGGCTTCGCGGGGACGTCGACCCGAAGCTCGCAGCCGTGCCGCTCGGCCAGCGCGGTCATCCCCTCGACCGACTGCTCGACCAGCCGCCGCAGGTCCTGCGCCTCCGCCTCCAGCACCGCGGCACCGGCGTCGTACCGGCTGATCTCCAGCAGATCCGACAGCAGCACCTCGAAGCGGTTCAGCTCGGCCTGCAGCAGCTCCGCGGAGCGGGCCACCGCCGGGTCGAACTCGTCGCGGGCGTCGTGCAGGACGGCGGCCGCCATCTGCACCGTGGTGAGCGGCGTGCGCAGCTCGTGGGACACGTCGGAGGTGAACCTCTGCTGCAGCTGGGACAAGCCCTCCAGCTGGGTGATCTGGCGCTGCAGGCTGTCGGCCATCGCGTTGAAGCTGGTGGCCAGCCGGGCCAGCTCGTCCTCGCCGCGGACGGCCAGCCGCTCTTCCAGGTGCCCCTCGGCGAGCCGTTGGGCGCTGCCCGCGGCGCGCCGCACCGGGTCGACGACCAGCCGGGTGACCAGCACCCCGATCCCCACCACGAACAGCACCAGGGCCGTCCCGCTGATCACCACGGTGCTGCGGATCAGCTCCAGGCTCTCCTGCTCCTGGTCCAGCGGGAAGGCGAAGTACAGCTCCACGCGCTCCCCTGCCCCGGCGTCGGTGGGCACCGGCGCGCCGACCAGCAGGGTGGGCACCGGCTCGCCCTGGTCGTCGGGCACGGGGGCGTAGCGGTAGGCCTGCGAGCCGGCGGTGACCTCCGCGCGCAGGTCGGCGGGCAACGCCGGGTAGACGTCGCGCCGGCTGACCGCCGGCCGCTCGAACTCACCGGAGCGGTAGAGCATGACGACGTCGAAGTCGCCGGCCGCGCCCCCGCGCTGCTGCAGCCCCTCGACGGTGCGGGCCAGTGCGGACCGCACGCTGGCGGAGTCGCCGGTGGCGATCGCGCTGACCTCGGACTGGGCGAACGGGATGCCGGTGAGCGACTGGTCGATCGCCGCCTGTTCCTTCACGCCCAGCAGTTGGTCGGTGATCTGGCGGAACAGCACCAGGCTGACGACGACCACCACCGCGCCGGCGACCACGACGGTGATCGAGGCGACCCGCAACTGCAGCGAGGAGCGCCAGGCGTGCAGCGCCCGGCGGGCCAGCCGCCAGCTGCCGACCAGCGCCTTGCGGCGGGCCCGCCGGGCCCGGCGACGCACCCCGCGCCGCAGCCGCTGGGCGGTGCCGGGCGCACCACCCGGACGCGCGGCCGGCGCGGCGTCGGGCCCGGCCGCCGTCGGTGCCGACGTGGCGGGTGGCACGGTGCTCACCGGCCGGACGGCCCGCTCATGGTGCCCACTGGTCCGCTCCCGCGGCCCCCTCCGCTCCTCGCTCGCTGGCGCTCGCTGCGATGCGCACGGCCCGCTCCGCTCACGGCGCCCACTGGTCCGCTCCCGCGGCCCCCTCCGCTCCTCGCTCGCTGGCGCTCGCTGCGATGCTCACGGCCCGCTCCGCTCACGGGGGGCCGGCCTTGTACCCGACGCCGCGGACGGTCAGCACGACCTCGGGCTTCTCCGGGTCGCGCTCGACCTTGGCGCGCAGCCGCTGCACGTGCACGTTGACCAGCCGGGTGTCCGCGGCGTGCCGGTAGCCCCACACCTGCTCCAGGAGCAGTTCCCGGGTGAACACCTGACGGGGCTTGCGGGCCAGCGCCACCAGCAGGTCGAACTCCAGCGGGGTCAGCGCGATCGGTTCGCCGTCCCGGGTCACCTGGTGCGCCGGGACGTCGATCAGCACGTCGCCGATGGACAGGCTCTCCGCCTGGCCGTTCTCCCCACGCCGCAGCTGCGCCCGCACCCGGGCGACCAGCTCCACCGGCTTGAACGGCTTGGTCACGTAGTCGTCGGCGCCGGCCTCCAGACCCTGGACGACGTCGATCGTGTCGCCCTTCGCGGTCAGCATGATGACCGGGACCGTGGACTGGGTCCGGATGTCCTGGCAGATCTGCAGGCCGTTGCGGCCGGGCAGCATCAGGTCCAGCAGCACCAGATCGGGCCGGACCTGCTGGAACGTGGCGACCGCCCGGGCGCCGTCGGAGACGAAGGCGGGTTCGTATCCCTCGCGCCGCAGCACGATGCCGAGCATCTCGGCGAGGGCGGCGTCGTCGTCGACGACCAGCACGCGGCCGCGACTGGCTCCTGGCATGGGTGCGGAAGGGGGCACGGCGCCATTGTGCGTGACGAAGCGCGGCAATCGTTCCCACCCGGCCGGGAAACCCGCCCGCCCCTCACCCCGAACGGGGGTGAGGGGCGGGTGGTGAGGCGCTGGAACGGCCAGGTGAGGGGCTGGAACGGCCCCCTCGCAGGGTCCCGCCGCGAGCGTGCGAGCGGTGGGGGGCGAGGGGTTCCTTCCTCAGTAGCGGTAGTGGTCGCTCTTGTACGGGCCCTCGACCGGGACGCCGAGGTAGTCGGCCTGGACCTTGGTCAGCGTCGTGAGCTTCACCCCGAGGGCGTCGAGGTGCAGCCGGGCGACGTGCTCGTCGAGCTTCTTGGGCAGCACGGTGACGCCGGGGGTCTTGCCCTCGTAGGCGGCGCGGTTGTTCCACAGCTCGATCTGGGCGAGCGTCTGGTTGGAGAACGACGCGCTCATGACGAAGCTCGGGTGCCCGGTGGCGTTGCCGAGGTTCAGCAGCCGCCCCTCGGAGAGCACGATGATCGTGTGGCCGTCGGCGAACCGCCACTCGTCGACCTGCGGCTTGATCGTCGTCCGGGTGACGCCGGGGGTGCGGGCGAGGCCGGCCATGTCGATCTCGTTGTCGAAGTGGCCGATGTTGCCGATGATCGCCTGGTGCTTGGTCGAGGCCAGCTGCTCGGCGGAGATGATGTCCTTGTTGCCGGTGGCGGTGACGATGATGTCGGCCTTGCCGATGACCTCGTCCAGCGTGGTCACCTCGTAGCCGTGCATCGCGGCCTGGAGGGCGTTGATCGGGTCGATCTCGGTGACGATCACCCGGGCGCCCTGGCCGCGCAGTGACTCCGCGCAGCCCTTCCCGACGTCGCCGTAGCCGCAGACGACGGCGACCTTGCCGCCGATCATCACGTCGGTGGCCCGGTTGAGGCCGTCGATCAGCGAGTGCCGGCAGCCGTAGAGGTTGTCGAACTTGCTCTTGGTGACCGAGTCGTTGACGTTGATCGCCGGGAAGAGCAGCCGGCCCTCGCGGGCGAGCTCGTACAGCCGCAGCACGCCGGTGGTGGTCTCCTCGGTGACGCCCTTGATGCCCTGGCCGATCCGGGTCCAGTACTGCCCGTCGGTGGCCAGCGTGCCGCGCAGCACGTCGAGGATCACGCCGTACTCCTCGGAGTCGGCGTCGGTGGTGTCGGGCACGACGCCGTCGGCCTCGAACCGGGTGCCCAGGTGGATCAGCAGGGTGGCGTCACCGCCGTCGTCGAGCACCATGTTCGGCCCGACGACGTCCCCGTTCTCGTCGCGGAACTCGAACAGCCGCTGGGTGCACCACCAGTACTCCTCCAGCGTCTCGCCCTTCCAGGCGAACACCGGGACGCCGGACGGCTGCTCCGGGGTGCCGTCGCCGACGACGATGGCCGCGGCGGCGTGGTCCTGGGTGGAGAAGATGTTGCAGCTGACCCAGCGCACGTCGGCGCCGAGCGCCGTCAGCGTCTCGATGAGCACCGCGGTCTGGATGGTCATGTGCAGCGAGCCGGCGATCCGGGCGCCGGCCAGCGGCTGGGCGTCGCCGTACTCGGCGCGCAGCGCCATCAGCCCGGGCATCTCGTGCTCGGCGAGGGAGATCTCCTTGCGGCCGAAGCCCGCGAGGGAGAGGTCGGCGACCTTGAAGTCGCCGTCGGTCAGGACGGGGTTGCCAGTGCTGGCGGTCATGTCGCTCCAGTGTCCGGCCCACTCGGTCGGTGGGCTGTCGTCGGTCGCTGAGTCCCCTGACGATCGGTCAGGCGGATGCGGTGAGCGAGCATGCCGAGGCTTCGGCGGGGCTCGTGCCGTGTCCCAGGGTAGTGCAGGCGGAATGCCGGGACGGCCACCCTCCAGGGGCCCGCGCCGAGCCTGGTGACGTGCTGGAACGGCCCCGCTGCAGGGGCCCGCCGCGAGCGTGCGAGCGGTGGGGGCAGCGGGGTCCTCTCCTCAGCGCAGGGCGGTGGTGCTCCGGTAGAGCACGGCGGGGCCGCGGGCGGTGACCGGTGCCCCGGCCGGCACGAACGCCGACTGCCCCTGCTCCAGGACCAGCTCGCCGTCGGCCGCGGCCAGCCGCGCGGTGCCCTCGGCGCACAGCAGCAGCTGCGGGCCGGCGGTGGTCAGCACGCCGGGGTCGACGTCGACCTGGCACCGGGTGAGGTCGAAGTCGTCGACCGGGACCGGGTAACGCAGGCCGCCCGGGCCGAGCACCGGGTGGATGACCGGGACCCGGCCGTCGGTGAAGTCCAGCACCTCGATCAGCGCCGCCAGGTCGACGTGCTTGCTGGTGAGCCCACCGCGGAGCACGTTGTCCGAGCTGGCCATCACCTCGACGCCGGCCCCGCACAGGTAGGCGTGCAGGTTGCCGGCGGGCAGGAAGACGGCCTCACCCGGGGCGAGCCGCAGGTGGTTGCACATCAGCGAGATGACGACGCCGGGGTCACCCGGGTACTGCTCGGCCAGCGTGGCCGCCCAGCGGTAGGTGTTGATGAACTCCGGGTCGTGCGCGGCGACGAAGGACGCGGCCCGCTCGGCCACCGCGGCGACCAGCGACGTCCTGCGCAGCTGCGACAGCGCCAGCAGCTGCGGGATCGCGGCCCGCAGCCCGCCGTGGGCCAGCGACGCGATCGTCGGCATCAGCTCGGGCAGCTGGAGCTTCGCCAGGCAGTGCAGCGACTCTGCCACCGGCCGGAAGCCGCACAGCGCCTCGACCGGGGTGATCGCGAGCAGGATCTCCGGCTTGTGGAAGGGGTCCTTGAACGTCCGCGTCGGGTCGTCGTGCGGGACCCCGGCGGCCTCCTCCGCGGCGAAGCCCACCTCGGCCTGCGCCGTGGTGGGGTGCGCCTGCAGCGACAGCGGGGTGTCCGCGGCCAGCACCTTCATCAGGAAGGGCAGCCGCGGCCCGAAGCGCTCGCGCACCCGGGCGCCCAGGAGCTCGTCGGGGTTGGCCGCGATCGCCTCGTCCAGGCCGGTGCCGTCGGCGAGCCGGCTGGGGGCGTCGGGATGGGCCCCCATCCAGAGCTCGGCGAAGGGCTGCTCGGCCGGCGAGGGCAGGCCGAGCAGCTCGGGGATGACCGTCCGGCTCCCCCACGGGTAGTGCCGCACCGGGCTGTCCAGCTGCCACATCGAGTCGGAGGCTACCGGTGGAGTGGTCACCTCCCGGACGTCGGCCACCTCCCTCGTGATCTGGAGACCCGCGCCGCCGGGGCTCACCCGGCGGGGGCAGTCGCGCCTGGCGCCGCCGTGGCGCGCGCCGTCGGGGTGCCGCTCACGAGCCCAGCGCCCTCTCGTGGTCCAGGGCCAGTGCCAGGTAGACGGCGCTGAAGTCCGCGACGGCCAGCTGCCGGGCCACCCGGGCCAGCCGGGAGTGGCGCTCGGGCTGGTCGTCGTCGGCCAGCCGGCTCACCGGGACGTTGTGCTCTGCGGCGATCCGGAGCACCTCGGCCACCGCCTCACCCGCCGACCGGGGATCGCGCTCGTGCGCCCCCTCGGTGGCGCCGGCGCCGGCGTCCCGCAGGGTCAGCAGCCGCAGCCGCCGTCCGGTGTCCTCGGCCCGGTCCCGGAAGAAGTCGTCCTCGCCGCCGTCGGGAGCCAGCGGTCCGGCCAGCACGGTGCGCGCGGCGACCCGCTGGTCGGGCAGCCGGAAGGTGGTGGCCGGCAGCCCGGCGAGGGTGGCCAGCTGGTCGGCGACCCGGCCCGCCGCGGCGCCGGCCAGCGGCCCCTCGGCGACGATCACCGGCAGCGCGTCCAGCAGCTCCAGCGCCAGCGTCTTGGCCGGGTTGACGAACGACTCCCGGGCCGGCCCGCACTCCGCGGCGACCGCGTCCAGCGCGTCGGCGACCGGGGAGACGTCGGCGGTGTCGCCCGGCAGCAGCCCGAGCTCGGCGGCGAGCAGCAGCATCGGGGTGAGCAGCGACCACAGCGTGGCGTGCCGCACCCGGTTGGCCGGCAGCGGCACGTAGGGCGCGCGGGCGGTGGCGCAGGCGGCGTGCAGCGGGGCGTCGACCGCGCCGATGCCGATGACGGCCACACCGCGGCGGGCCGCCTCGTAGGCCGGCGCGACGGCGTACTGCCCGGCGCCGGTCCGGGTGGCGACCACCGCGATGTCCGAGGCGCCCATCCACACCGGCAGCGCCGGCCCGGGGACGACGTCGACGGTGACCGGGCTCGCCGGGCCCAGCAGGCTGCGCAGCACCTCGGCGGCCACCGCACCCTCGCGCCGGCCCACGATGACCAGCCCGCGCGGACGGCCACCGGCGGTGATCCGGCCGAGGTCGGTCTCGCCGGTCAGCGCGGCGGTCTCCCGCACCTGGGCGCCGGCACCGGCGACCGCCGGCAGCAGGCCCCGGGGGTCGCGCGCCCGCAGCAGGGAGAGGTCGTCGAGGACCTCCTCGGCGAGCTCGGGGGAGGTCACGCCCGGCCCCCTCTCACGGGCCCCGTCGTCATGAGCCCCGTCGTCATGAGCCCCGTCGTCATGAGCGCAGCCGCGCCTCGTCGAGCAGCAGCACCGGGATGCCGTCGCGCACCGGGAAGGCCCGTGAGCAGGTCGGGCACACCAGCTCCGCCGCGGGCACGTCGAGGGTCAGCGGGGTGTGGTGGGTGTCCGGGCAGGCCAGGATCTCCAGCAGCGCCGGGTCGATGCCCAGCGTGTCCGCACGTCCGCCGGTGCCGCCGTCGGTCATGCCCGCACCGTCCTCAGCACCTCGTCGCGCAGCTCGGCCATCCGCGCCGCGTCCGGCGCCTCCACGTTCAGCCGCAGCAGCGGCTCGGTGTTGCTGGCCCGCAGGTTGAACCAGGAGCCGTCGGGCAGCGAGACGGTCAGCCCGTCGAGCTCGTCGACGGTCACCCCCTCGCCCTCCTCGAAGGCCTTCCGCACCGCGGCGACCCGCCCGGCGGCGTCGGTCACGGTGGAGTTGATCTCGCCGGAGGCGGCGTAGCGCTCGTACTCCGCGGTCAGCTCCGACAGCGGCCGGGGCTGCTCGCCGAGCGCCGCGAGCACGTGCATCGCGGCGAGCATGCCGGTGTCGGCGCGCCAGAAGTCCCGGAAGTAGTAGTGCGCGGAGTGCTCGCCACCGAAGACCGCGTCGGTGCGCGCCATCTCCGCCTTGATGAACGAGTGGCCGACGCGGGTGCGCACCGGCTCCCCACCGTGCTCGCGGACGACCTCCGGCACGGCGCGGGAGGTGATCAGGTTGTGGATGATCGTCGTCCCGCGGCCCTTGGCCAGCTCCCGGACGGCGACCAGCCCGGTGATCGCCGAGGGGCTGACCGGCTCGCCCCGCTCGTCGATGATGAAGCAGCGGTCGGCGTCGCCGTCGAAGGCCAGGCCGATGTCGGCGCCGTGCTCGCGGACCGCGGCCTGCAGGTCGACCAGGTTGGCCGGGTCCAACGGGTTCGCCTCGTGGTTGGGGAAACTGCCGTCGAGCTCGAAGTACATGGGGACGACGTCCAGCGGCAGCCCGGTGAGCACCACCGGGACGGTGAAGCCGCCCATCCCGTTGCCGGCGTCGACCACGACCTTGAGCGGGCGGATGCCGGAGAGGTCCACGAGCCGGCGCAGGTACGCCGCGTACTCGGCGACCAGGTCGCGCGCGGAGACGCTGCCGACCCGGTCGGGCGCACGGTCGAAGGCGGTGCCGGGTGCGTCCAGCTCGGTCTCGGCCCACCGGCGGATCTGGACCAGGCCGGAGTCCTGGCCGATCGGGGCGGCGCCGGCGCGGCACAGCTTGATGCCGTTGTACTGCGCGGGGTTGTGGCTGGCGGTGAACATCGCCCCGGGCATCTCCAGCGACCCGGCGGCGAAGTACAGCATGTCGGTGGAGCCGAGCCCGGCCTCGACGACGTCGACCCCGCGGGAGAGGACCCCCTCGGCGAACGCGCGGGACAGCGGGACCGACGAGTCGCGCATGTCGTGGGCGGTGACGACCGCGGTCGCCTCCCTCCCCGCGGCCAGGGCCTCGGCGGAGACGAACTCGGCGAAGGCGGCGCCGATGGCCCGCGCCACCTCCTCGTCCCACTGCTCGGGGACGAGCCCGCGCACGTCGTAGGCCTTGATGATCGACGACAGGTCTGTCACGCGCCGAACCCTATAAGGACGCCCCTGCCCCCACCGCTCGTGAGCTCGCGGCGGGATCTCGGAGCGGACCGGGGACAGCGACTAGGGGAGGTTGGGGAGCACCCGGAGGTGGCCGCGGCGGGTGCCGCTGCCGTCGTCCGCGGGGTTGCGCGGGGGCTCGGGGCGGGCCGCCTCGCGGACGGCGTCGGCGAGCGCCAGCAGGTCGTCGCCGGTCATCCCGGCGTCGTCGGCGTCGATCTCGTGCCGCACGACCTCCCAGCCCCGCGGCACGGTCAGCCGCTGGGCGTGGAACTCGCACAGGTCGTAGCTGTGCGGCTCCGAGTACGTCGCCAACGGCCCGACGACGGCCGTGGACTCCGCGTACACGTAGGTCAGGGTCGCCGCTGCCGGTTGCGCGCAGCCGCTGCGCGAGCAGCGACGGGACTGCCTCACCACCGGTTCCTCACGACCGGCACAGTAATCGCGGATCCGCGAGTTGGGGAGCAGGCACACCGGGTGGCCCGTCCCACCCGCCCCACCGGGCCGCCCGGCACCTGGCGGAACTGGCGGAACCGGCGTCCCCGGGCCGCGCCGGGAGCCGTACGCTCTGCGTGCGATGGACCGCCTCCCTGCCCGCGCCCGGCGCGACCGACACGGTCGCGGGCTGCGCGGACGGCTGGTGCCGCCCACCGTCCCCCTGTCGCGCAGCCGCGCGGAGCAGTTCGACGACCTGGTCCTCGACGCGGTCGAGGACCTGGAGCGCCGGTGGGAACGCGAACTGGCCGGGGTCGAGTTCGCGGTCGAGGACGTCCCGTGGGTCGACCACTCCAGCCCGGACGACGTCGTGCTCGACTCCGACGTGCTGGACGACGGCAGCGTCCCGCTGGCCCGCGTGCTGCCCGCCCGCCGCGAGGACGGCCGCGAGCACCCGGCACGGATCGTGGTCTACCGGCGCCCGCTGGAGATCCGGGCCGCCGACCGCGACGACCTCGCCGACCTGGTCCGCGACGTGGTCGTCGACCAGGTGGCGGTGCTGCTGGGCCGCGACCCGGAGGAGATCGACCCCACCGGCTGACGAAGGCCCCCGCCCAGAGGCTCGGGCGAGCCTCTGGGCGGGGGCACCGGCGCGCCACTGCCATGCTGTCCGGCGATGAGCGCACCGCACCACCGCCCGACCGACCGACGGGACGCCCGGCGCCCCTGGCTGGCCGGCGGCCTGGTCCTGCTCCTGGTCGTGGCGGTCACCGCCGGCGCGCTGGCCCTGCGCCCGCGCCAGGTGACCGCCGCCGCCGGCCTCACCGTCACCCCGCGGACCGAGACCGGCGCCGCGGCGGCGGTGCTGGTGGCCGACCGGTACGCCGCGCTGGCCACCGCTCCGGAGACCGTGCGCGCCGCCGCCGGTTCCGATGCCGCGCTGGCCGACGTCCCGCTGGCCGACCTGCGGGCCGGCCTGGCGGTCGAGCGGGTCGGGGACGCGGCGACCATCACGGTGCGCAGCACGCTGCCGGACCGGGCGGACGCCGTCCGGGCCGCGGACGCCGTGGTCGACGTGCTCGTCGCGGAAGGCCGGTCGGAGGAGCTGGTGGACGTCGCCCGGGTCTCGACGGCCGCCCCCGAACGGGCCGGTCGCAGCGGAACCGGCCGCTGGCTGCTGGTGGGCCTGCTGACCGGCATCGCCCTCGGCCTGGCGACGACGGCGCTGACCGCCGGCCGGCGCGGACCGGCCGGGCGCACCACCGGCTCCGACGCGGGGGGCACCGTGTCGGGCGGCAGGGGGTCGGGCGACACGGCGCCGACCACCGGCCCGCCGGACGGCGTCGTCGACGACCTGCCCGGGTTCCTGGACCGCCCGCCGGGCTCCCCCGCCCCACCGACGGCGCCCCGCAGCGGCAGCTCCGCCAGCACCGCGACCGCCGTCCCCGCCGGCACAGCCGGGCGCCCGGGCGGCCGGGGCACACAGGCCGCGACCGCCGGCGCCGTCGTCCTGCTGCTCGGCGCCGCAGTGCTGGCCGGGACCGGGCCGACCGACACCACCGCGCCCGCGACCGCGGCCCGGTCGATCCCGCTGGGACCACCCCCGGAGTCCGGGCCGACCAGGTCCCCGGAGCCCCCCTCCGCCGACCCCGCCGCGGGCTCCCTGGCGTTCCGCTCGGTCCTCCCGGGAGGCGACGGGCTGGTCCTGCGGGCCGCGTTCACCGGCCTGCTGCTGGAGGAGCGCGCGGTCGGGCTGACGGTCACCACCCCGAGCCTGAGCGTCTCCACCGACGGGGAGCGCGCGCTGGCCCACGTCCGGCTGCCGGTCTGGAACTGCCTCACCGCCGAGCCCCCTGCCGACCCCGCCGCGGCGGGCTGCGCCCGCGGGCGCACCGAGTACGCCGACCTGGCCGACCCCGGCCTCCAGGTGCGCCGGGACGGCGACCGGGTCGAGCTGACCGGGCTCTTCCCCACGTACACCCGGCCCAACGGCAGCGCGCCCACGTACACCGGCCGGGCGTACCGGCTGACCGCGACGCTGACGGCCGACGGCGGGGTCGGCGACGGCCGGGCGGCGGCGACCGGGGTGCTGCAGCTCGGGCTGGACAGCGCACCGGTCAGCCCGGCGCCCGGCGTCAGCCAGCTGTTGCTCCCCGGCTGACGCCGCGCCGGGTCAGGTTGACCAGACCCCGCGAGGCGGTCAGCGACACCGACGGGGAGCCCAGTTCCCGACGGAGCCCCCCGATGTCACTGGCTCCCCACCAGGGCCGGCGCTCCTCCCCGGCCGGACCGTCCTCCAGCAGCGTGAGCAGCACCGCCGCCGCACCGGTCCGGGCGGGCACCACGGCCACCTCCAAGCGGCCGATGGCGGCGTGCAGCCGGGCCGCGGCCCGCAGGGGCACGAACTCCCGGGCCCCGAGCCGTCCGGCCAGCTCCGGCAGCCAGTACTCCAGCTCTGCGGGGTCGCGGCTGCGCCGCACCTCGGCCACGGTGTCCAGCTCGTCGACCAGCCGGCGGCTTCGGCTGGTGGCCAGCTGGGCGTCGGGCAGCGCCGCGGCCAGCCGACGCACGACCGGGTCGCCCAGCGGCAGGCCGGTCAACCGCAGTGTCCAGGCCCCGCGGACGGAGTCCAGCAGGTCGAGCACGCCCCCGGCCAGACGCCCGGCCACCTCGGGGTCGCGGGCGAGCAGCCGGGCCGGCGGCCGGCCGCCGGGGTGCGGCGCGGCGCCCGGGCCCGAGCCGAGCAGGCCCACCACGGTCGCGGGGCCGCGGCGCTGGGAGGTGAGCAGGGCCAGGCCGTCCGGGCGGGCACCCGGTGCGGGGGCGACGACCACGGCCCGCGCGCGCACCGGGACGAGCACCCGGGCGGACTGGGCGTTGAGGGCGGCGGTCAGCCAGGGGCCGCGGGCGGTGAGCGGGGCGGCGAGCGCGGCCATCAGCGGCGCGGCTGCGCGGATCTCCCGGACCACGCGGGCCCGGCCGTCGGCGATGTGCGGCTCCGGTCCCTCGGTCGACACACCTCAGTCGACCACATCGACCGCGACCGGATCGGTCACCGGGTCCCGGCGAGGGGAGGGACCCGGCGGCCTCGGTGGGACTTCCCGCCGCGAGCCTGTCGGCCCCCTTCCAGGGGCCCGCCTCCGGCCCTTCTGCAGGGGCCCGCCGCGAGCCTGCGAGCGGTGGGGGGCAGGAGGGTCCTTCGTCAGCCGGCGCGGCGACGCAGCCGACGGCGCTCCCGCTCGGACAGCCCGCCCCAGATGCCGAAGCGCTCGTCGTTGGCGAGCGCGTACTCCAGGCACTCGGCGCGGACCTCGCAGCCGGTGCAGATCCGCTTGGCCTCGCGGGTGGAGCCGCCCTTCTCCGGGAAGAAGGCCTCCGGGTCGGTCTCGGCGCACAGGGCGCGCTCCTGCCAGCCCTGCTCCTCGCCGTCCAGCCCCGGGAAACCGGGGTCGAACACCCCGGCCACCCCCAGCACGTCCCGCCCGTGACCGGCCGGCGCGGCACTCCGGTACTCGCTCATCCACGACACCTCGGCCATCACGTTGCGTCCCCTCTCGCTGGCTTCCTGTCACCCGCCGGGGCCACTCCGGAACCGTCGGCGTCCGATGACAACATCGGAATTACACGCGTGTCGTTGAGTCGAGGTCAAGTTGGAAGGGTGTAACCGCTCGTCACTCTGGCCACGCCGGTAACAAGTTGTCCGTAAGTGGTCACCGAACACTCGGACACGCCGCGGTTTCCAGCACCATCTGCCGACCGGAACCGACCGGTTTCGTGAAGATCGCCTCGGTGGCAGCCGGTGCTGCGGTGCACATCTGCCGAGGGGCACGATGGGCCGGTGCACATCGTGGTCCTGGCCGGCGGCGTCGGCGGAGCTCGCTTCCTGCGCGGCGTGACGAGCGCCGCACCCGGGGCGCAGGTCACCGCCGTGGTCAACACCGGCGACGACGTGACCATGCACGGGCTGCGCATCTGCCCGGACCTGGACACCGTCATGTACACGCTCGGTGACGGGATCGACGACGACCGCGGGTGGGGCCGGCGCGGCGAGACGTGGACCGTCAAGGACGAGCTCGCCGCCTACGGCGCCGAGCCGACCTGGTTCGGCCTCGGCGACCGCGACCTCGCCACCCACCTCGTCCGCACCCGCATGCTCGACGCCGGCTACCCGCTCTCGGAGGTCACCGCCGCGCTCGCCGAGCGCTGGCGCCCGGGGGTGCGGCTGCTGCCGATGAGCGACCAGCGGGTGGAGACCCACGTCGTCGTCGCCGACCCGGACGCCGGCCGGCAGCGGGCGATCCACTTCCAGGAGTGGTGGGTACGCCACCGCGCCGCCCTGGACGCCCGGGCCTTCGTCCAGGTGGGGGTCGACGACGCCCGCCCCGCCCCCGGGGTGGTCGAGGCCCTCGGCACCGCCGACGCGGTGCTCTTCGCCCCCTCGAACCCGGTGGTCTCCATCGGCACGATCCTGGGCGTGCCCGGGGTGCGGGACGCCCTCCGGGGGGCCCGCGGACGGGTGGTGGGCCTCTCCCCCGTCGTCGGCGGTGAGGTCGTGCGCGGCATGGCCGACCGCTGCCTGCCGGTGGTCGGCGTGGAGGTCAGCGCGGAGGGCGTGGGCCGGCACTACGGCGCCCGGCGCGACGGCGGCCTGCTCGACGCCTGGCTGGTGCACACCGGCGACGCCGCCGCGATCCCCGGCGTCGACGTGCGCACCGTGCCGCTGCTGATGAGCTCGCCGGAGGCCACCCGCGCGATGGCCCGCGCCGCCCTGGACGCCGCCGGTGTCTGAGCCACCCACGGGGCTCTCGGTGCTGCCGGTGCCGGGGCTGCCGGAGTTCGCGCCCGGGGACGACCTGGCCGGCGCGATCGCCACCGCCGCGCCCTGGCTCGCCGACGGCGACGTCGTGGTGGTCACCTCCAAGGTCGTCTCCAAGGTCGAGGGCAACCTGGTGGCGGTCGAGCCCGGCGCCGACCGGGAGACCGCGCGGCAGCGGGCCATCGACGCGGAGACGGTGCGGGTCGTCGCCCGGCGCGGGCCGCTGCGGATCGTGGAGACCCGGCACGGCTGGGTCGTCGCCGCGGCCGGCATCGACGCCTCGAACGTCGCCGCCGACGCACTCGTGCTGCTGCCCGCCGACGCCGACGCGTCCGCCCGGCAGCTGCGCGCCGCGCTCGCCGGCCTGCTCGGGGTGACCGTCGCCGTGGTCGTCAGCGACACGTTCGGCCGCCCGTGGCGGGACGGGGTCACCGACGTGGCCATCGGGTCGGCGGGGCTGCCGGCCCTGGTCGACCACCGGGGCTCCGTCGACGCGCACGGCAACCGGCTGGAGACCACCCAGGTGGCGGTGGTCGACGAGCTGGCCGCCGCCGCCGACCTGGTCAAGGGCAAGCTCGCCGGGCTGCCGGTGGCCGTCGTCCGCGGGCTGACCCTGCCGGTGCCCGACCCCGACCCCGGCACCCGCCCGCTGGTTCGGCTGGGCGCCGGCGACCTGTTCCCCACCGGCAGCCGCGACCTGGTCGGCAGCCGTCGCCCGACCGCGGAGCGCACCCCCCGGAGCGGCGCCCTGACCGCGGTCACCGATGCCTTCCGCACCGCGGTGGCCGCGCTCCCGGAGTTCCCGGTGGTCTTCCGCTACGGCAGCGACGACGGGGACGCCGGTGAGGTCGTCGACGTGCACCTCGCCGACCCGATCACCCCGGTCACCTCGCTGGCCCTGGGCGCGGTCGTCGGCGCGGCCCTGGTGCAGCTGCAGGCCGAGGGCTGGTCGACCTGCTGGGAACCCGCGGCCACCTTCGGCGGCGCCTCGCTGGCCGGCCGGCTGCACCTGGGTGGCCCCACCACCTGAGGGGGAGAGCCACTGGCCGGCCGGCCGCCGGCCGCTAGCGTCGGGACGTGCAGATCCGTGAACTGTCCGTGCCCGACAGCTACGTCCTCGATCTCGTCGCGCACGGCGACGCCCGCGGCCGGTTCACCGAGTGGTACCGGGCCGACGTGCTGACCGAGGCCACCGGGTCCGGCCTGCCCCTCGCCCAGGCCAACCACAGCGTCTCCGCCCGCGGGGTGCTGCGCGGGGTGCACTACGCCCTGGTGCCCCCCGGCCAGGCGAAGTACGTCTACTGCCCCGCCGGCCGGGTGCTCGACGTGGTCGTCGACGTCCGGGTCGGCTCCCCCACCTTCGGCGTGCACGACGCCGTGCTCCTGGACAGCGCGGAGCCCCGGGCGGTCTACCTGTCCGAGGGGCTCGGGCACGCCTTCCTCTCCCTCGAGGACGGCAGCTCGGTCACCTACCTGGTCTCCAGCGGGTACTCCCCGGAGCGGGAGTTCGGCGTCCACCCGATGGACCCCGAGCTCGACCTGCCCTGGCCGCGCGACGTCGAGGTGCAGCTCTCCGCGAAGGACACCGCCGCCCCCACGCTGGCCGAGGCCCGCGAGCAGGGGCTGCTGCCGACGCTGGACCAGTGCCGGGCGCGGTACGCGGAGCTGCGCGGCTGATCCCTTCCCGAGCACCCCGTCCCGAGCAGTCGGTCAGCTCCCCAGCGCGCCCAGCTCGGCCAGGCACGCGCGGAGCGACTCCTGCCAGGCCGGGAGCGGGGTGAGCCCGGCCGCACGCCAGGCTGCCGGGTCGAGCACCGACCAGGCCGGCCGGGGCGCCGGCCGGGGGAACTCCGCGGTGGTGAGGGGCAGCACCCGGTCCGGGTCGGCGCCGGAGAGGGCGAACACCTCCCGGGCGAGACCGTGCCAGGTGGTCGTGCCGGCGTCGGTCGCGTGCAGCACGCCGCGGACCTGCGTGCCGGCCAGCTCGACGAGCCCGCGGGCCAGGTCCATCGACCAGGTCGGGCTGCCGGTCTGGTCGGCGACCACGGAGACGGTGTCGCGCTCGGACTCCAGCCGCAGCATCGTCCGCACGAAGTTGCTGCCGTGCGCGGCGTACACCCAGGCGGTGCGGACGACGACGGCGTCGTCGCCCACCGCGGCGACCGCCCGCTCGCCGGCCAGCTTGGTGCGGCCGTAGGCGGTGCGGGGCGCGGGCTCGTCGTCGACGCCGTAGGGGGTCCGCGCGTCACCGGCGAAGACGTAGTCGGTGGAGACGTGCACCAGCCGCCCGACGCCGGCGAGCTCCTCGGCCAGCCAGCCGGGGGCCTCGCCGTTGACCCGCTGCGCGGTGGCCTCGTCGGACTCCGCGGCGTCGACGGCGGTGTAGGCGGCGGCGTTGAGCACGACCGGACGGGCACCGCGGGACACCGCGTCGTCCCGCCAGCGGCCGACCACGTCCCGCACCTGGGCCTCGTCGGTCAGGTCGAGCATCGTCCGGCCCAGCGGGGTGAGGTCCTGTCCGGAGAGCAGGCGCTGCAGGTCGGTGCCCAGCTGCCCGGAGGCGCCGGTGACCAGCCAGGCGGTCGGCTGCCCGCTCATGCCCGCGCCGTCGCCGTGCCGGTCGTGGGAGCCGCGGCGGCCTTGAGCGGCTCCCACCAGGCGCGGTTGTCCCGGTACCACTGCACCGTCAGCGCCAGGCCCTCCTCGAACGGCATCCGCGGTGCGTAGCCCAGCGCCGCGGTCTTGGAGAAGTCGACCGAGTAGCGCAGGTCGTGCCCCCCGCCGCGGGGGTCGACGATCTGCTCCACCGAACTCCAGTCGCGGCCGGTGGCGGCCAGCAGCTGCTCGGTGAGCTCCCGGTTGGACAGCTCGCGCCCCCCGCCGATGTTGTAGATCTCGCCCGCGGCGCCCTGCTCCAGCACCAGCTGGATGCCGCGGCAGTGGTCGTCGACGAACAGCCAGTCGCGCACGTTGGCGCCCTCGCCGTAGAGCGGCACGGTGAGCCCGTCGAGCAGGTTGGTGACGAACAGCGGGATGACCTTCTCCGGGTAGTGGTAGGGCCCGTAGTTGTTGCTGCACCGGGTGATCGAGACGTCCAGGCCGTAGGTCCGGGCGTAGGCGCGCGCGATCAGGTCGCTGGCGGCCTTGGAGGCCGAGTACGGGGAGTTCGGCTCGAGCAGGTGCTCCTCGGTCCACGAACCTGAGTCGATCGAGCCGTACACCTCGTCGGTGGACACGTGCACCACCCGGCCGACGCCGGCGCGCAGGGCGGCCTCGAACAGCTGCTGCGAACCCAGCGCGTTGGTGACCACGAAGTCGGTGGCCCCACCGCCGATGGAGCGGTCGACGTGCGACTCCGCGGCGAAGTGGACGACGGCGTCGTGCCCGGGGAGCGCGGCGTCGAGGTCCGCGGCCGAGCAGATGTCGCCCTGCACGAAGCGGTAGCGCGGGCTGTCGGCGACCGGTGCGAGGTTGGCCGGGTTGCCGGCGTAGGTGAGCTTGTCGAAGACGGTCACCTCGGCGTCCTCGAAGCCCGGGTACCCCCCCGAGAGCATCGTGCGCACGTAGTGCGATCCGATGAAGCCGGCTCCGCCGGTGACCAGGACGCGCATGTCCGCAGACGGTAGCCGCCGCCGCAGGGGCCAGGGGCGCGACGCCGGGGTCCTCATCCGGGCGGGTGAGCGCCGCTGCCGGGGCAGGGCCGGCGCCGCCTACCGTGACCGGGTGCGCGGGATCATCCTGGCCGGGGGAACCGGCAGTCGACTGTGGCCGATCACCCTCGGGGTGAGCAAGCAGCTCATGCCGGTCTACGACAAGCCGATGATCTACTACCCGCTCTCGACGCTGATGATGGCCGGCATCCGCGAGGTGCTGGTGATCACCACCCCCGGGGACCGGGACTCCTTCGCCCGCCTGCTCGGCGACGGCGCCCGGCTGGGCATGCGCATCGACTACGCCGTACAGCCGGCACCGGAGGGCCTGGCGCAGGCATTCCTCATCGGCGCCGACTTCCTCGACGGCCAGTCCGCCGCGCTGGTGCTCGGCGACAACATCTTCTACGGCGCCGGCCTCGGCACGGCCCTGTCCCGGCTGCCCGAGCCCGACGGCGGGCACGTGTTCGCCTACCACGTCGCCGAGCCAGCGGCCTACGGCGTCGTGGAGTTCGACGCCGCCGGCCGGGTGCTGTCGATCGAGGAGAAGCCGGCCCGCCCGAAGAGCAGCTACGCGGTGCCGGGGCTGTACTTCTACGCCGCCGACATCGTCGACGTCGCCCGGGGCATCACCCCCAGCGGCCGGGGCGAGCTGGAGATCACCGCGGTCAACGAGCACTACCTGCGGCAGGGGCGGCTGACCGTCACCGCGCTGGACCGGGGCACCGCCTGGCTGGACACCGGCACCTTCACCTCGCTGCGCCAGGCCACCGAGTTCGTCTCGGTGGTCGAGGAGCGGCAGGGGCTGAAGATCGGGTGCATCGAGGAGGTCGCCTGGCGCAACGGCTGGCTGGACGACGACGGGCTGCGCCGGGCCGCCGAGCCGCTGGCCAAGAGCGGCTACGGCGACTACCTGCTGGGCCTGCTGGGTCAGAACCGCCGGTAGTCGGTCGGGGCCATCCGCGGCCCCCGCTTCGGCGGCATGCTCCCGCCCACCTCCAGCAGCCGCACCACCCGCTGCCGGTGCCCGCGCCACGGCTCGAGCAGCTCCAGCATGCCGGCGTCGTCGGTCTTCCGGCCGGCCAGCGACCAGCCGACCAGGTTCTTCAGGTGGTAGTCGCCGACGCTCACCGAGTCCGGGCAGCCCACCGCCCGCTGGGCCACCTCGGCGGCGGTCCACACCCCGATGCCCGGCACCGACTGCAGCCGGCGGCGGAGGCCGGCGCAGCCGCCGTGGTCGTCGACCTCCAGGCGGGAGGCGACCGAGGCGACCGCGCGCAGGGCGCGTCGGCGGGCGCCGTCCAGGCCGCAGGCGTGCCACTGCCAGTCGGTGACCGCCAGCACCCGCTCGGGCGAGGGGACCACCCGCATCCCGACCGGCGCGGGGCCCGGCGCCGGCTCACCGGCCAGCCGCAGCAGCTCCCGCCAGGTGCGGTGCGCCTCGATCCCGGTCACCTTCTGCTCCAGCACCGCCGGCGCCAGCGCGTCCCAGACCCGGCCGGTGGCGCCCAGCCGCAGCCACGGGGTCGCCCGGTGCAGCCGCGCCAGCAGCGGGTGCGGTGCCGGGTCGAACCCGCCGGGGGTGTCCTCGGCCCCCAGCCAGCGCGGGCCGGTCGCCACCGCCCAGTCCGCCCCGGGGCCCCAGCCGTCGAGGCGCAGCCCGCCCGGTCCCCCGCTGACCCGCAGGGTGGCCGGGCCGTCCGGGGTCGTCGTGGTGCGCCAGACGCCGTCGTCGGCGTAGCGCAGCGTCGGGTCGCCGGTGCCCCGGCGGTCGCGGGAGAGCACCCGGCGCACGTCCAGCGGCCAGTCGGGCACCCAGGTCCGCGTGGCGGTGTGCGCAGGTGCGACCGCCGTCACCGGGGCGCCATGCGGAGCGCGCCGTCCATCCGGACGACCTCGCCGTTGAGGTAACCCTGCCGGACGAGGGCCAGCGCCAGCTCGGCGAAGTCCTCGGGCCGCCCCAGCCGGCGCGGGAACGGGACGTTCTCGGCCAGCGCGGTGCGCGCGGCCTCCGGCAGGGCGGCCAGCAGCGGGGTGTCGACGATCCCGGGGGCGATGGTGACCACGCGGACGCCGACCGGGGCGAGGTCCCGGGCGGCCGGCAGCGTCATGCCGACGATGCCGCCCTTGGACGCGGCGTAGGCGACCTGCCCGACCTGCCCGTCGTACGCGGCGATCGAGGCGGTGTTGACCACGACCCCGCGCTCCCCGTCCGGGCCCGGGTCGGTGGCGGCCATCGCCGCGGCCGCCAGCCGGAGCACGTTGAACGTGCCGACCAGGTTCACCGTCACCGTGCGGGTGAAGGCGCCCAGCTCGTGCGGGGCGCCGTCGCGGCTCAGCAGCCGGCCGGCGTGGCCGATGCCGGCGCAGTTCACCGCGATCCGCAGCGGGCGGTCCTTGCCGGCGGCGTCGGCGACCGCGGCCTGCACCGACGCCTCGTCGGTCACGTCGGTGCGGACGAACGACGCTGCCCCGCCCAGCTCGGCGGCGAGCGCCGCGCCGCGGTCGGCGTCGAGGTCGACCACGGTCACCGCGGCACCGGCCGCGGCGAGGGCCCGCGCGGTGGCGGCGCCGAGCCCGGAGGCCCCGCCGGTGACGAGAGCGGCGACGTCGAGGTCGGTCATGGCAGCGAGATTAACCACCGGCGGCGACCACCCGGCCTAGCTGAACCGGCGGCCGAACCGCTCCTCGACGAGGGCCAGCAGCTGCTTCACCCGCTCGGCGTCGGCGACCGGGCAGACCATGGTGACGTCGGCGGTGTGCACGACCACGCTGTCGCGCACCCCGACGAGGGCGACCAGGTGGTCGGGGTCGTCGCTGAGGACGACGTTGCCGGCGCTGTCGGCCAGCACCGTGAGCCCCTGGGTGGCGTTGCCGGCGGCGTCGGTGGGCAGGGTGTGCGCCAGCGCCGGCCAGGAGCCGACGTCCAGCCAGTCGACGTCCAGGTCGACCACGGCCACCCGGCCCGGCTCGGTGGCCGCGGGCTCCAGCACCGCGTAGTCGACGCTGATCTTCGGCAGCGTCGGGAAGACCTCGGCGAGCACGGCGTCGCGCTCCGCGCCGGCCGGGGCGGCGACGACCCGGGCCAGGCCGGCGGCGGTCTCCGGCAGGTGCTCGGCCAGCGCGTCCAGCACGGTGCGCGCCCGCCAGACGAACATGCCCGAGTTCCAGACGTAGTCGCCCGAGGCGAGGTACGCCTCGGCGGTGGCCCGGTCCGGCTTCTCCTTGAACGCCGCCGCCTCGGCCGCGCCGGGCACGCCGGTCGGCGCCCCCTTCTGCACGTAGCCGAAGCCGGTGGCCGGTGACGTCGGGGTGACGCCGAGGGTCACCAGGGCGCGCGGCCGGGCGGCCAGGACGGCGTAGGCGGTCCGCAGGGCCGCCGCGAAGCGCTCCACGGGGCGGATGACGTGGTCGGCGCTGACCACGGCCAGCTCGGCGTCGGGGTCGACGTCCGCGACCAGGGCGGCGGCCAGCCCCACGGCGTTGGCGGTGTCCCGGGCCACCGGCTCGAGGACCAGCCGGTCGGCGGCGAGCTCCGGCAGGGCGGCGCGCACCGCGTCGGCGTAACCGGCCGCCGTGCACACCCAGATCCGGTCGGCGGGGAGGACCGCCCGCAGGCGGCCGAAGGCCTCGGCCAGCAGGCTGTGCGCGCCCCCTCCCTCCTCGGCGACCACGTCGAGGAGCTGCTTGGGCCGGGCCGCCCGGGACAGCGGCCACAGCCGCGTGCCCGAACCGCCCGCCATGATCACCGCGTGCTGCACGTCACCGCTCCGATCGGTCGAGGTCGTCGGCGCCGCGCTGGAAGCGGGCCCCGGCGGCCACCTGGCCGCTGACGAAGGACAACAGCATCCGGGCGCCCAGCCCCGCGCGGAGCGCGGCCCGCAGCGGCGCGTTGCCCGGGCCGGGGTGCCGGGCGGAGAGGTAGCGCAGGGCACTGGTGTGGTGCACCCGCGCCATCCGGTGCGGCTGGCGCCGGGTGGCGTGACCGCCCTCGTGCACCACCACGGCGGAGGGGACGTAGACGTTCAGCCAGCCGCGGCGGCCCAGCCGCTCGGCGAGGTCGACGTCCTCGAAGTACATGAAGTAGCCCGGGTCGAAGCCACCGATCGCGGAGAAGGCGGCCAGGTCGACCAGGAGGCAGGAGCCCGACAGCCACCCGGCCGGGCGCTCCCGCGGCGCCTCCCGCTCACGCCGGTACCGCGCCGTCCAGGGGTTCGCGGGCCAGAACCACCCGAACGCCGCATGGCCGATGCCGGTCGAGAGCCGGGGCAGGTCCCGGGCCGACGGGTAGAGCTCGCCCTCCGGCGTGCGGATGGCCGGACCCAGCGTGGCCGCCCGCGGCCAGCGGGCGGCGGCGGCGAGCAGCTCGTCCACCGAGCCGGGCTCGAAGCGGACGTCGGGGTTGGCCACCAGCGCCCAGCCCTCGGTGACGTCGGCCAGGCCGGCGTTGACCGCCGCCCCGTACCCGACGTTGCCGCCGGTGGGCAGCAGCCGGACGTTGCCGTGCGCCGCCGCCACCCGCTCGGGCGCGCCGTCGGTGGAGCCGTTGTCGGCGAGCACGACGTCGGTGGCCCGGGTGGTCGCCGCGGCCAGCGACTCGACGAAGCCGTCGAGCGCCTCACCGGGTGAGTACGTCACCGCGACGACGCGGAGCGGGGGGACCGGGACGGGAGGACGCACGGGCCGACCCTAGAGGCGCGCGGTCGCCGACCTGCGCCTGGACCGGCCGCCACCGGCCACGGCGGCGCGGGACCCGGAGCACCCCGGGTGCGGGAGCGACGCCTGGGGTGGGTGTGCCACGACGGGTGCCGAGGGGCGCCGGGACCGGCGTGCGGTCGTGGCCCCCCCGGGCCGCCCGGGTACCGTCGGTCCCCGTGACTGGTGCGCCCCCTGACCTCGTCGTCGTCGGCTCCGGCTTCTTCGGCCTCACCGTGGCCGAGCGCGTGGCCAGCCAGCTGGGCAAGAAGGTGCTGGTCCTCGACCGCCGTGACCACATCGGCGGCAACGCCTACTCCGAGCCCGAGCCGGAGACCGGCATCGAGGTGCACCGGTACGGCGCCCACCTGTTCCACACCAGCAACGAGCGGGTCTGGCAGTACGTCAACCAGTTCACCGAGTTCACGAAGTACCAGCACAAGGTCTACTCGATCTTCGACGGCCAGACCTACTCCCTGCCGATGAACCTGGCCACGCTCTGCCAGTTCTTCGGCCGCAGCTTCTCCCCCGACGAGGCCCGCGCGCTCGTCGCCGAGCAGGCCGGCGAGTTCGACACCGCGTCGGCCGCCAACCTGGAGGAGAAGGCCATCTCGCTGATCGGCCGTCCGCTCTACGAGGCGTTCATCCGCGGGTACACGAAGAAGCAGTGGCAGACCGACCCCACCGAGCTGCCGGCCGCGGTCATCGCCCGGCTCCCGGTGCGCTACACGTTCGACAACCGCTACTTCAACGACACGTACGAGGGCCTGCCGGTCGACGGCTACACCGCCTGGCTGACCCGGATGGCCGAGCACCCGGACATCGAGGTGCGGCTGTCCACCGACTGGTTCGACGTGCGGGACGAACTGCCGGGTGACGTGCCGACGGTCTTCACCGGCCCGATCGACAAGTACTTCGGCTACGCCGCCGGCGAGCTGGGGTGGCGCACGCTGGACTTCGAGACCGAGGTCCTGCCGATCGGCGACTTCCAGGGCACCTCGGTGATGAACTACGCCGACGAGGACGTGCCGTTCACCCGGATCCACGAGTTCCGGCACTTCCACCCCGAGCGCGCCTACCCGGCGGACAAGACCGTCGTCGTCCGCGAGTACTCGCGTTCGGCCCAGAGCGGCGACGAGCCGTACTACCCGATCAACACCCCCGAGGACCGCGCCAAGCTGGAGACCTACCGGGAGCTGGCCCGGAAGGAGGCGGCCGAGAAGCGTGTGCTCTTCGGCGGCCGGCTGGGCACGTACAAGTACCTGGACATGCACATGGCCATCGGTTCCGCCCTGAGCATGTTCGACAACCGGATCCGGCCCTTCTTCGACGAGGGTGGCTCGCTCGACGGCCGCCTCGACGACTGAGCACTGAGGACTGAGCAGCACCATGACGACGACCGAACCGATCGCCCCCGAGGACGCCCCCGTCTCCCCCGAGGTCGTCAGCGAGCCCACCGCCGAGGACCTGGCGCCCGGCAAGGCCGTCGAGCTGCTGCAGCGGGTGCTCCTGCCACGACCGGCCGACCAGCTCAAGGTCCGCAGCCTGTACGTGGACGAGACCAACAGCAACCGGATCCGCGCCGTGGACCGGTACACGGCCGAGGTGGGCCCCGGCGCCGAGCTGTCCTTCGCGACCTACTTCAACGCCTTCCCGGCGAGCTACTGGCGGCGCTGGAGCGTGCTGGACAGCGTCGTCCTCCGGGTGACGGTCGCCGGCACCTGCCGGGTCGACGTCTACCGGTCCAAGGCCGACGGCGAGTCGATGCACATCACCGGCGCGACCCACGAGGGCGGTGACGAGCGGACGCTGGAGTTCGAGCTGGACCTGGGGCCGTTCGTCGACGGCGGCTGGTACTGGTTCGACGTCACCACCGAGGAGGAGACCACGGTCCGGCGGGCCGGCTGGTACGCACCTCGGGCACCCGAGGTGGTGCCGCGCCTGTCGGTCGGCATCTGCACCTACAACCGCCCGGTGGACGCCGTCGCCGCGCTGACCGCGCTGGTCGAGGACGAGGTGGTGCGCGACCTGCTGCACCTGGCCGTCGTCGCCGACCAGGGCAACGACCACGTGCGGGACGCCGCCCAGTACCCGGCGGTGGCCGAGGCCCTGGGCGACCGTCTGCGGATCGTCGAGCAGCCCAACCTCGGCGGCAGCGGTGGTTTCGCCCGCACCATGCACGAGGCCTTCACCCGCAGCGAGGCCACCCACCACGTGCTGCTCGACGACGACATCCAGCTGGAGCCCGACAGCCTGCTGCGCGCCCGCGCGTTCGCCGCCTACGCCCAGCAGCCGGTGCTGGTCGGCGGCCAGATGCTCGCCCTGCAGGACCGCTCGGTGCTGCACACCATGGGCGAGATCGTCGACCGGTCGAACTTCTTCTGGCGGAACGCCCCGAACACCGAGTACTTCCACGACTTCGGCGAGAAGACGCTGCGCCAGTCACCCGACCTGCACCGGCGGATCGACGTCGACTACAACGGCTGGTGGATGTGCCTGATCCCCCGCACGGTGTTCGAGGCGGTCGGCATGCCGCTGCCGGTCTTCATCAAGTGGGACGACGCCGAGTACGGCCTGCGGTCCTTCGCGGCGGGCTTCCCCACCGTGTCACTGCCGGGTGCGGCCATCTGGCACCTCTCGTGGGGTGACAAGGACGACGCCAGCGACTGGCAGGCCTACTTCCACATCCGCAACCGGCTGATCGCGGCGGCGCTGCACTCGCCGCACAAGCACGGTGGCCGGCTCTTCCCGGAGATGATCAAGCACGACCTCCGCTTCCTGATCAACCTGCAGTACTCCACGGTCGAGCTGCACCACATGGCCTACCGGGACTTCCTGGCCGGCCCGGAGAGCCTCTTCGAGGGGATGCCGGGGTCGGTGGGCCGCGCACGGGAGACCCGGAAGAAGCACCCCGACGGCCGGGTGCTGTCCTCCTCCGCGGCGCTGCCGCTGCCCTCGATGAGCGCGGCGGAGACCATCGGCTTCCGCAAGATCCCGGTGACCCCGCCGCAGATCGGCTCGACCCTGCTGAAGGCGATCGCGCACAACGTCTCCCCGGTCGACCCCGCCCACCGCGAGGTCCCGCAGCTGAACCTGGCGTTCCAGGACGCCCGCTGGTTCATGCTCGCCCGGCTGGACAGCGCCACGGTCGGCACCGCTGACGGGCGCGGGGTGACCTTCCGGCAGCGCGACCCGGAGGCCTTCCGCCGGCTGTCGGCCGGGTCGGCGAAGCTGCTCCGCCAGATGAGCCGTGAGTGGCCGGAACTGCAGCGCCGGTGGCAGGCGGCCGCCGCGGAGCTGACCTCCGTCGACCGCTGGGCCGAGGCCTTCGAGTCCTGGGGCTCGCGGCGCGTCTGAGCCACAGCGGTACGCGAGAGGGGGGCCCGGCCCGCGGGCCGGGCCCCACACGCGTGACCCCCGAACCGCGCCCCCGGGGGGCTCTCACCGGTGCAAACAGCTGGCCGGCCG
>NZ_JBJHAH010000017.1:0-84266 GCF_054050915.1 Modestobacter sp. SYSU DS0875
AGCACTCTCGATGTCAATCAACCAAAGGAATCCCCAACCCAATCGCAGAACGACCAGGCCGAATGGGGGTTTAACTATATGGCACTGACTTTCGGCACGCTGTTGAGTTCTCAAGGAGCGGACGCGCACGAAACCCAACCGAATCTCTTCGGCCCTCGTTCGTGGCGGCTTGTCCTACGTTACGCCGTGCACGGCTCGCTGTCACACCCGGGGGTCTGACCTTGCGGCTCCCGGCCCCTTCGGCCCGGTCTCGCTCGGCGCAGAAAGAAAGTTACGTGGCCGGAGGGGGCTCGTCAAACCGCAGGTGGCCATCTGGTGCACGTTCCGCCTCCCATGGGACGGGTTGCACGACGAAAGTCCTGGTCGGCGGCGTGCGGTCGGCGCAGGATTGCGAGCCAGGTCACGCCGCGCGAGGGCGTTCGAGCGCCTCAGGCGCCCCGCGAGCACCACGGGGGGGTGCTCAGAGGCCCAGCAGGGACTCGATCCCGACCGTCAGGCCGGGGCGGTTGCGGACCTCGCGCACGGCCAGGAGCACGCCGGGCATGAAGGACGCCCGGTCGTACGAGTCGTGCCGCAGGGTCAGCGTCTCCCCCGCCGCGCCCATCAGGACCTCCTGGTGCGCGACCAGTCCGGTCAGGCGGACCGCGTGCACCGCGATGCCCTCGACGTCCGCGCCCCGGGCACCCGGCAGGGAGTCCGAATCGCGGGTCGCGTCCGGTGCCTCCGGGACACCGGCCGCCCGCCGGGCCGCAGCGACCAGGCGGGCGGTGCGCGCCGCGGTGCCGGACGGGGCGTCGACCTTGGCCGGGTGGTGCAGCTCCACGATCTCCACCGAGGGGAAGAACCGGGCGGCCTCCTGGGCGAAGCGCATGAGCAGCACGGCACCGATGCCGAAGTTCGGCGCGATGAGCACACCGAGATCGGGCTTGGGCTCCAGCCACTGGGCGATCGTCGCCAGCCGTTCCTCGTCGAAGCCCGTGGTTCCCACCACGCAGTGGATGTTCTGGTCGATGCAGAAGCGGATGTTCTCCATGACCGAGTCCGGGCGGGTGAAGTCCACGACCACCTGTGCGCCCGCGTCTGCGACGTTGAACAGCCAGTCCCGCTCGTCGACCATCGCGACGAGCTCCATGTCCTCGGCCGCGTCGACGGCACGGCACACCTCGGTGCCCATCCGCCCCCGTGCGCCCAGCACGCCGACCGGGATGAGCGGAGCCTCCCCGGCGGGGGCCTCGGGGGCGGACACGGTCGCGGTGGGGGGTGTGCTCACCCCGCGATGCTCACCAACCCGGCCGCCCGGCGCAAGGCGGCCCACCCGGCGGCGGCAGATCAGGCCACGGTCGCGCGGCGCCGGCGGGTGAACGCCGTCCAGGCCGCCAGGCCGAGGACCACCCCGACCACGTCGGCGAGCAGGTCGGCCACGGAGGCGTCCCGGCCCACCAGGTCGGTCGCCTGCAGCAGCTCGCTCACCGCGGCGTAGAGCACGAGCGCGCCGGCCAGGACGGCACGACCGATGCCCGCCCACCGTCCGCTGCCCGCCAACGCAGCGAAGAGCAGCAGGTGGACCAGCTTGTCCACGCCGGGCGGGCTGTCCGGCACGTCGGAGGGCGGCGCGAACAACACCGCCAGGGAGACCAGGACGGCGACGGCGAGGACGCCCCGGGACATGGCGCCGTGCACCCGAAGCGGTGAGGACAGCACTCAGCCCAGGAGCGCGTCGAGGTCGCGCTCGCGGTACGGGCCCACGACGGCCAGGCAGGTGGGGCGGGTCAACAGGTCGGCAGCGACCGACCGCACCTGCTCCTCGTCGACCGAGTCCAGCCGCTCCAGCACGGTGCGGACCGGCAGGTACTCCCCGTAGGAGAGCTCGCTCTTGCCCAGCCGGCTCATCCGCGAGCCGGTGTCCTCCAGGCCGAGCACCAGGCCGCCCTTGAGCTGCCCGCGGCCACGGGCCACCTCGTCGCTGCGCAACCCGCCGGTGGCCACCTCGGCGAGTTCCGCACGTACCAGTCGGAGGACCTCCGGCACCCGCTTGGGTGAGCACCCGGCGTACACCGAGAAGGTGCCGGTGCCGGCGTAGTGGGTCAGCGACGAACCGACGCTGTACACCAGCCCGCGGTTCTCCCGGACCTCCTGGAACAGCCGCGAGCTCATCCCCCCGCCGACGGCGGCGTCGAGCACCGCCGCGGCGTACCGGCGGTCGTCGAGCCGCGCGAGGCCGACGCTCCCCAGCAGCAGGTGGGTCTGCTCGGTCCGCCGGTGGATCAGGCCGGCCGGGCGGGCCGGCCCGTCCGCCCGGACGTCGTCGCCCGACCGCAGCGGGTCCGGTCCCCCGCTCCCGGTCAGCCGGTCGCCGAACGCCGCGCTCACCAGGTCCACCACCTGCTGGTGGTCGACACGTCCCGCGGCCGAGACCACGATCGAGGGAACCTGATACCGCGAGCGGTACCAGCCGTCGACGTCGTCGCGGGTCAGCGCCTCGATCGACTCGATGGTGCCGAGCACCGACCGGCCCAGCGGGGAATCGCCGAACAGGGTCTCCGAGAACAGGTCGTGCACGGCGTCGGCGGGCTCGTCGTCGCGCATGGCGATCTCCTCGAGCACCACCGTGCGCTCGGACTCCAGGTCCGGGGCGGTGTTGAGCGCCTCGGTGACCAGGTCACCGAGGAGCGTGACCGCCAGCGGCAGGTCGCTGGCGAGCACGTTCGCGTAGTAGCAGGTGTGCTCCTTGGCGGTGAAGGCGTTCATCTCACCGCCCACGGCGTCCATCGCCGTGGCGATCTCCAGTGCCGTGCGGCTGCGCGTGCCCTTGAACAGCAGGTGCTCGAGGAAGTGCGAGGAGCCGCCCAGCGCCGGGCTCTCGTCCCGGGATCCGACACCGACCCAGATGCCCAGGGTCGCCGAGAGGACACCCGGCATGGACTCGGTGACCACCCGGAGCCCCCCGGGCAGCTCGGTGCGCTCGACGGTGCCTCCGACCTCGTCGACGTCCAGCACCCGCGTCGTGCCGGCGGCGAGACCGGCCGGGGCCGGGACGGACGCCGCAGCGCCCGTCCCGGCCCCGGTCAGGCCGTCCGAGGTGGTCACGCCTCCGCGGGCGTGGCGTCGGCGGCCGGAGCCGCGTCGCCGGCGGCGGCCGCGTCACCCTCGGCGACCGGCACCAGGCTGATCTTGCCGCGGGCGTCGATGTCGGTGATCTCCACCTGGAGCTTGTCCCCGACGTTCGCGACGTCCTCGACCTTGGCGATCCGCTTGCCGCCACCCAGCTTGCTGATGTGCACCAGGCCGTCCCGGCCCGGCAGCAGCGAGACGAAGGCACCGAAGGCGGTGGTCTTCACCACGGTGCCGAGGAACCGCTCGCCGACCTTGGGCAGCGTCGGGTTCGCGATCGCGTTGATCCGGTCGACCGCGGCCTGGGCCGACGGGCCGTCGGAGGCGCCGACGTAGATCGTGCCGTCGTCCTCGATGGTGATGTCGGCGCCGGTCTCGTCCTGGATCGCGTTGATCATCTGGCCCTTCGGGCCGATGACCGCGCCGATCTTGTCGACCGGGATGCGCACCGTGGTCACCCGCGGGGCGTACGGGCTCATCTCGTCGGGGCCGTCGATCGCCTCGAGCATGACGTCGAGGATGTGCAGCCGGGCCGCGCGGGCCTGGGTCAGTGCACCGGCCAGGACGTCGGAGGGGATGCCGTCGAGCTTCGTGTCCAGCTGGAGGGCCGTGACGAAGTCCTTGGTGCCGGCGACCTTGAAGTCCATGTCACCGAAGGCGTCCTCGGCGCCGAGGATGTCGGTCAGCGCGACGTACTCGGTCCTGCCGTCGACCTCGTCGGAGACCAGGCCCATGGCGATGCCGGCGACCGGGGCCTTCAGCGGCACACCGGCGTTGAGCAGGGCCAGCGTCGAGGCGCAGACCGAGCCCATCGAGGTGGAGCCGTTGGAGCCGAGGGCCTCGGACACCTGGCGGATCGCGTAGGGGAACTCCTCGCGGTCGGGCAGCACCGGCAGCAGCGCGCGCTCGGCCAGCGCGCCGTGCCCGATCTCGCGGCGCTTGGGCGAGCCCACCCGGCCGGTCTCACCGGTGGAGTACGGCGGGAAGTTGTAGTTGTGCATGTACCGCTTGCGGGTGACCGGGTTCAGCGTGTCCAGCTGCTGCTCCATGCGGAGCATGTTCAGCGTGGTGACGCCCAGGATCTGGGTCTCGCCGCGCTCGAACAACGCCGAGCCGTGCACCCGCGGGAGGACCTCGACCTCGGCCGACAGCGGTCGGATGTCGGTGAGGCCGCGGCCGTCGATGCGGACCTTGTCGCGCAGGATGCGCTGCCGCACGACCTTCTTGGTCACGGCGCGGAAGGCGCCGGAGAGCTCCTTCTCCCGGCCGGCGAACTGCTCGGCGAGCGAGGCGATGACCTCGTCCTTGAGCGCGTCGGTGGCGTCGTTGCGCTCCTGCTTGCCGGCGATGGCCTGCGCCTGGGTCAGCCGCGCCAGGGCGGCGGACTCGACGGCGGTGTAGACGTCGTCCTGGTAGTCGAGGAACCGGGGGAAGTCCGCGACGGGCTTGGCGGCCTTGGCCGCCAGCTCGCTCTGCGCCTGGCACAGCGCCTTGATGAAGGGCTTGGCGGCCTCGAGGCCCTGGGCCACGACCTCCTCGGTCGGGGCGGTGGCGCCCCCGGCGACCAGCTCGACGGTCTTCTCGGTGGCCTCGGCCTCGACCATCATGATCGCGACGTCGCCATCGGGCAGCACCCGGCCGGCCACGACCATGTCGAAGACGGCGTCCTCGAGCTCGGCGTGGGTCGGGAAGCCCACCCACTGGCCGTTGATCAGCGCCACCCGGGTGCCGCCGATCGGGCCGGAGAACGGCAGGCCGGAGAGCTGGGTGGAGGCCGACGCGCCGTTGATGGCGAGCACGTCGTACAGGTGGTCGGGGTCCAGGGACAGGACCGTGATGACGACCTGGACCTCATTGCGCAGGCCCTTGGCGAAGGTCGGGCGCAGCGGGCGGTCGATCAGCCGGCAGGTGAGGATCGCGTCCTCGGACGGGCGGCCCTCGCGGCGGAAGAACGAACCGGGGATCTTCCCGAGCGAGTACATCCGCTCCTCGACGTCCACCGTGAGCGGGAAGAAGTCGAACTGCTCCTTGGGCTGGCGGCCGGCCGTGGTGGCCGACAGCAGCGTGGTGTCGCCCATGGTGGCGACGACGGAGCCGGCGGCCTGCTTCGCGAGGCGGCCGGTCTCGAAGGTGACGGTGCGGGAGCCGAGGGCCCCGTTGTCGATCACCGCGGTCGCGGTGTGGACGCCGTCCTCGGCGTCGAAGTCGGCGATCTCTGTGCTGGGTGCGGACATCGTGTCCTCTTCCTACGTCGCATACGGCGACGTCCTCTTCGCGGCGGGCTGCGCCGGCTCTCCTCCGGGGCGACCGGTCTTCGATCGAAGCTCCCGGGTGTCGTGTGCCCGCACCGGGTGCGGGCCGAACGTGCCCGGGGGCCACTACCGAGGACCGGCCCGCTGGTGGGGGACGGCAGACCGCCGGTGGGCCCGTGCGGCGGGTGCCGCACGAGTGAGGGGACCGTCCCGGTGTGCGGGAGCGGTCCCCTCGGTGGTGCTAGCGGCGCAGGCCGAGCCGCTCGATGAGCGAGCGGTACCGGTTGATGTCGGTCTTCGCCAGGTAGTTCAGCAGCCGCCGGCGGCGGCCGACCAGCAGGAGCAGGCCCCGCCGGCTGTGGTGGTCGTGCTTGTGCATCTTGAGGTGCTCGGTCAGGTCGCTGATCCGTCGGGTCAGCATCGCGACCTGCACCTCGGGGGAACCGGTGTCGTTCTCGACCGTCGCGTACTCGGTCATGATCTGCTTCTTCGTCGCGCTCTCCAGCGCCATGGTGCCTCCAGGGCAGGTCACGTGTGGCCCCCGGTCTGTGTCACGGGGGCAGCATGCACACACGTCGGTCACCCGACGTCCGTGCCAAGGTTACACACCGGTCACGGCCGACGCCCACGGCCCGTCAGGTCAGGCCCAGCACCGCACGGGTCCGGGCGACGTCCTCGGCCATCGCCACGAGCAGTTCCGGGACGCCCGGGAAGGCGGTCATCGGGCGCAGCCGCTCGGCGAACTCGACCCCGACGTGCTCGCCGTAGAGGTCGCCGTCGAAGTCGAGCAGGTGCGCCTCGACGGTGCGCCGAGCGCCGGCGAACGTGGGGTTGGAGCCCACCGAGATCGCCGCGGGGTGCCGGGCCCCGCTGGCCCCGGTCTGGTGGTCGCGCAGCACCAGGTGCCCGGCGTAGACACCGTCGGCCGGGACGGCGGTGTGCGCCGGGCTCTCCACGTTGGCCGTCGGGTACCCCAGCTCGCGGCCCCGCCGGTCCCCGCGCACGACGATCCCGTCGACCCGGTGCGGCCGGCCCAGCGCCAGCGCCGCCGAGGTCATGTCGCCGGCGGCCACGCAGGCGCGGATGTAGGTGGAGGAGATCGTGACGTCGCCACCGCCGGCCGGGTCGGGCGCCTGCGCGACGCTGGCCAGGTCGACGCCCTCGACGCTGAACCCGAACCGGCGGCCCTCCGCGGTCAGGGTGTCCACCGTGCCGGCGGCCTTGTGCCCGTAGGTGAAGTTGCGGCCGACGACGACCCGCGCGGCGTGCAGGTGCTCGACCAGCACGGTGTGGGTGAAGTCGCCGGGGTCGAGCCGGCTGAACTCCTGGGTGAAGGGCAGCACGCACATCGCGTCCACGCCGAGGGCGGCCACCAGCTCGGCCTTGCGATCGGCCGAGGTGAGGATCGCCGGGTGGGACCCGGGGCGGACCACCTCCGACGGGTGCGGGTCGAAGGTGAGCAGCAGCGCCGGGCGGCCCATCGCTCGGGCGCGGGCCACCGCGGCACCGATGAGCTGCTGGTGCCCCCGGTGGACCCCGTCGTACATGCCGATGGTCACCACCGTGCGCCCCAGGTCACCGGGCGTGGCGTCCAGCCCGCGCCAGCGCAGCACGTCGCTCCCCCGTACCGGCCGGCTCAGGAGGCGGCGGGGACGCGGTGCAGCCAGCCGTGGGCGTCGGCCACCCGGCCGTGCTGGACGTCGAGCAGGTGCTCGCGCAGCCGCATGGTGAGCGGGCCGGGCTCGCCGTTGCCGACGACGAAGTCACCGGTGCGCGCCTTGACCGAGCCGACCGGGGTGATCACCGCGGCGGTGCCGCAGGCGAAGGTCTCGGTGATCGTGCCGTCGGCCACCCCGGCCCGCCACTCCTCGACGCTGAACTTCCGCTCGGTCACGGTGTGCCCGAGTTCGCGGGCGACGGTGACCAGTGAGTCACGGGTGATGCCGGGGAGCAGCGTGCCGGTGAGCTCGGGGGTGACCAGCTCGGCGTCGTCGCCGGCGCCGAGGACGAAGAACAGGTTCATCCCGCCCATCTCCTCGACGTACTTCTTCTCCACGGCGTCCAGCCACACGACCTGGTCGCAGCCGGCGGCGATGGCCTGCTCCTGGGCCAGCAGGCTGGCGGCGTAGTTGCCGGCGCACTTCACGTCGCCGGTGCCCCCGGGAGCCGCGCGGATGTAGTCCTCGGAGAGGTAGACCGACACCGGGTGCACGCCGCGCGGGAAGTAGGCACCGGCCGGGCTGGCGATGACCACGAAGAGGTACTCGTGCGCCGGCCGGACGCCGAGGAAGGGCTCGACCGCGAGCTGGTACGGGCGCAGGTAGAGCGTCTGGTCGGGGCCGGTGGGCACCCAGTCGCGGTCGGCGTCGACCAGCGCGTCGACAGCGGTGAGGAAGGCGTCCTCGGGCACCGGCGGCATGGCCAGCCGGCGGGCGCTGCGGGCGAAGCGGGCGGCGTTGGCCTCCGGGCGGAAGGTGGCCACGCTGCCGTCGGGCTGGGCGTAGGCCTTGAGCCCCTCGAAGATCGACTGGGCGTAGTGCAGCGCGGCGGCGCTCGGGTCGAGCTGCAGCGGCGCGTAGGCGGTGAGCCGGGCGTCGACCCAACCCTCACCGGCCCGGTACCGGGCCACGAACATCGAGTCGGTGAAGTGCCGCCCGAAGCCCGGGTCGGCCAGCACGGCGGCGCGTTCGACGGTGGGCCGGCGCGGCACGTCCTCCGCGACCACCGGCACGCCGTCGGTGAAGACCCGAGCGGAGGTACGGCTGTCGGCGAGCGTGTCGGTCATGGCTCCCACCTGCTGGTGCTCGTGCTGGCGCGGTGCCCGGCGGGTGCCGGGCCGCCCCGTCACCCTAGTCCGCAGCTCCCGTGCGGCCAGTGGCACCGGGGCGGCCCACCCCACGGACGGGGGGAGCTCAGCTCTTCTCGCCGTGCGGGCCGGAGGACTGGACGACCTCGTAGCTCCACAGGTGGTTCTGCGACCGCTCCGCGGCGGGGGCCAGCGTGTCGCCACCGCCGGCGTGGGCACGGTCGAAGTCCTGGCTGGACTGCCAGGCCTGGTAGGCCTCCTCGCTGGTCCACCGGGTGTAGACGAGGTAGGCATCGGTGCCCTCGACGGGGCGCAGCAGCTCGAACCACTCGAAGCCCTCGGTGGTCTCCACGGCGCCGGCCCGGCCCCGGAACCGCTCCTCGAACCGCTCGCGCTTGTCCTCCGGCATGGTCACCACGTTGATCTTCACGACGCTCATGCCCCGCATCCTGCCCGTCCGGCCGGGAACCGACACGCCGGGTGCGCCGGACTGCGGCCGCGGACCAGCGTCCGCGCACCACCGACCTCGGGTTCGCCCGCCTCGGCCCGGACCGGACCGCCCGGACCGGCACCCCGAGGTCGCCTACGCGTCGGGCCGCTCACGCCCCGGAGCGTGCCACCGCGGTCAGGCCTGCGGGAAGCCCACGGCGACGCGGGCGACCGGGCCGGCGTCCTCGACCAGGGCGACCAGCCGTCCGTCCGGGGCGACCGCGGCGTGCAGGCCGGGCGTGCCGGTGGCGGGCACCCGCTGGCCGTACCCGAGGGCAACGGCTTCCTCCGCGGTGAGGTCCCGGACCGGGAAGACCGCACGGGCGGCGTCGGCCAGCGGGAGCACGCCGGGGCCGCTCCCCCGCTCGCCCAGCGCCCCGGCCGCCTCCTCGACCGGCCGGGCCTGTCCGGTGCCGAAGGGCCCGGACGACGTGCGCCGCAGTGCGGTCAGGTGCCCGCCGACGCCGAGGGCCGCCCCGACGTCCCGGGCGATCGCCCGGATGTAGGTGCCGGTGCTGCAGGAGACGGTGATCTCGACGTCGACCAGGTCCGGGGTCGGCCGGGTCACCCGGTGGACGTCGATGGCGTGCACGGTGACCGACCGGGCGGCCAGCTCGACCTCCTCACCGGCCCGCACCCGGTCGTAGGAACGCCGTCCGTCGACCTTGACCGCGCTGACCGAGGAGGGCACCTGCTGGAGGGGGCCGACCTGGGCGGCCAGGGCGGCCCGCACGGCGTCCTCGGTGACCCCGGCGGCCGACGTGGTGGCGGTGACCTCCCCCTCCCGGTCGTCGGTCACGGTGGACCGGCCCAGCCGGAGGGTGGCCTCGTAGACCTTGTCGGAGCCGGCCAGGTGACCCAGCAGTCGGGTCGCGGCCCCCACCCCGAGCACCAGCAGGCCGGTGGCCATGGGGTCGAGCGTGCCGGCGTGGCCGACCTTGCGCACCGACAGCACCCGGCGGGCGCGGGCCACGACGTCGTGGGAGGTCATGCCGCCGGGCTTGTCGACCAGCAGCAGGGACGGCGGGACGTCGGCATCCGGTCTCTTCGGGCTCATCCGACCTCCTCGCCGGCGCGCGTCGGCCGGCTTCGCCGGGCTGCTGTGCCCATCGGTCCGCTCACACCCTCACCGTCTCACCCAGCCAGGCGCTGCCCCGCACCCGCCAGCCGACCGCGACCAGCCGCAGCACGATGAACAGGGTCAGCCCGGTCCACACCCCGGTCAGCCCCCACTCCAGCCAGCCCGACAGCAGCGACAGCGGCACGAAGCCCACCAGCGCCGAGCCGACCGTGACCGTGCGCAGCCAGGCGACGTCACCGGCGCCCATGAGCACCCCGTCGAGCGCGAAGGCCGCGCCCGCCAGCGGCTGCATCAAGGCCAGGAACCACCAGACCACCTCGGTCTGGGCGAGCACCGCGGGGTCGTCGGTGAACAGCCCGGGCAGCACCGGGCGCAGCAGGAGCAGCAGCCCCGCCACGAGCACGCCGGTGCCGAGACCCCAGCGGAGGACCCGGGTCGCTGTGCGGCGGGCACCCGCCGGCCGGGCGGCGCCGAGGGCGTGGCCGACCAGGGTCTGCGCGGCGATGGCGTAGGCGTCCAGCACCAGGGCGAGGAACAGCCACAGCTGCAGGGCGATCTGGTGGGCCCCCAGCTGTGCGGTGCTCGCGCGGGCCACGACCGCTGCCGCCGCCGCGAACGCCAGCTGCAGCACCGCCGCCCGCACCAGCAGGTCCCGGCCGAGCACCAGCTGACCCCGCAGCGCCGCGGAGCGGGGGCGCCAGTCGATCCCGTACCGGGCCACCTCCCGGGCCAGTGCCCAGCCGAACAGCGATGCGGCGACGGCCTGACCGGTCACGTTCGCCACGGCGGAGCCGACCAGGCCCAGGCCGGCCGCGTGCACCAGCAGGGGGCACAGCACCAGGCTGACGAGGCTGCCGGCCAGCACGTAGCCCATCGGCCGGCGGAGCTCCTGCACGCCGCGCAGCCAGCCGTTGCCGGCCAGGGCGACCAGGAGCAGCGGCAGGCCGGCGCTGGCCACCCGCAGCCACTGCTCACCGGCGGCGGCGACCGGCCCGGCACCGCCGGCCATCAGCCGGGTGAGCGGCCCGGCCAGCAGCTGGAGCAGCATCGCGCCCCCCAGGCCGAGACACCCGGCCAGCCAGGTGGCCTGGACCCCCTCGGCGACGGCGCCGGGCCGGTCCCCGGCGCCCGCCCGTCGGGCGGCGCGGGCGGTGGTGCCGTAGGCGAGGAAGTTCAGCAGTCCGGCGACGACCGCCAGGACGCCACCTCCGACGGCCAGGCCGCCCAGGGCGACCGTGCCCAGGTTGCCGACCACGGCGGTGTCGACGAGCAGGTACAGCGGCTCGGCGGCGAGCACGACCAGCGCGGGCGCCGCCAGCGACGGGATGCTCCGCTCGGCCGCGGGCGGGCCGGCCTCGGTCATGCCCGGTCGAGCTCCGACCGCAACTGGTCGACGGTGCCCTCCAGGTCGAGCGCGGAGGTGTACCCGGCGGCCGCGCGGTGCCCGCCGCCCCCGAGAGCGATCGCGACCCGGGACACGTCGGTGGCGCCCCGGGAGCGCATGGAGACCACCCAGCTGCCGTCGTCGTGCCCCTTGACCACAGCGGCGACGTCGGCCTCGGCGGTGGCCCGGACCACGTCGACCAGCGCCTCGAGCTGGTCGGCGGCCAGCCCGTGCCCGCGCGCCTCGGCCGCGGTGGCCCAGGTCCACACCAGGCCCGCGCCGACCCCGGTCTCCAGCCGGGCCCGGCCGGTGACCTGGGACAGCAGACCCAGCCAGCCGAAGGGCGCGGTGTCGAACAGCCGCCGGCTGATCGCGGCGTGGTCGATGCCGGTGCGCAGCAGCCGCGCGGCCAGCTCGTGGGTGCCGGGGGCGGTGTTGCCGAACCGGAAGGACCCGGTGTCGGCGGCCAGCCCGGCGTACAGGCAGGTGGCCAGCTCCCGGTCCAGCGCGACGTCCAGCCCGTCCAGGATCTCGGCGACCAGCGCGACGGTCGCCGCGGCGTGCGGCTCGACCAGCCGCACCTGGCCGAAGCCGCGGTTGCTGGCGTGGTGGTCGACGACCACGGACCGGCCGGCGGACTCCAGCCGCTGAGCGAGCTCGCCCAGCCGGCCGGGTGAGGCGGCGTCCAGGCTCACGAAGACGTCGACCGCGGCCGGCACGGTCGCCGGGTCGGTCAGCCGGTCGGCGCCGGGCAGCCAGGCGAGCGAGTCGGGCAGGGTGAACGGGGCCGGGAAGGTGGGGACCACGCGGGCACCCCGCCGGCGCAGCCCCTCGGCCAGGGCCAGGGTGCTGCCCAGCGCGTCGGCGTCGGGCTGCACGTGCCCGGAGAGCACGACCGTCGCGCCCCCGTCGGCCGCCTCCGCCAGCACCCGCACCGCGGCCGCCAGCGGGGCGGAGACGGTGGCGGTCACGGGGTTCCGTCAGGCCCGGGGTCGGCGTGCGGGGGCTGCTGCGGCTCGGCGGAGATGTCGCCACCGCCGACCGGGTAGGTGCTGCCGTCGTCGGGCTCGTCGGCGGCGATGCTCGGGACCTCCCCGATCTCCCCGCGCTTGCCGCCCGCGGTCGGGTCGCCGGTGGCCGGCTCCTCCCGCCCGCCCAGGGTCACCCGTGGCTCGTCGGGGCCCTCGGGGTCGATCGGGTCACTGGTCTCGGTCACGAGGCGCTCCGGGGGGTCGCCGGCGCGTCGGCCGGGTCGGTGAGCTCGGGGGTGTCGTCGTCCACGGCGCCGTCGGCCTCGCGGTCGTCGCCGTCCTGGTCGTCCTGGTCGTCCTCGTCGACGGCGGGACGGCGGTACGGGTCGGCCTCGCCGGCGTACTGGGCGCCCTCCCGGGCGCGCGCCAGCTCGGCGTCGGCCCGCCGGACGCGCTCGAGGGCCTCCTCGAGCTCCCGCGCGGTGTCCGGGACGATGTCGGCCACGAAGGTCAGCGACGGCACGAACTTGATGCCGGTCTGCTTGCCCACGGTGGACCGCAGGACCCCGGTGGCGCTGGCCAGCGCCGTGGCGGAGTCCTCGACCTCCTGGGCGTCGCCGTACACGGTGTAGAACACCGTCGCCTCACGCAGGTCGCTGGTCACCCGCGCGTCGGTGATGGTGACCATCCCCAGGCGCGGGTCCTTGATCTGCGTCTCGATGGTGGCGGAGACGATCTGGCGGATGCGCACCGCCAGCCGTCGTGCCCGGGCCGGGTCAGCCATCTCGGATCTCCTGGTTCGTGGGATGGAGCGGCCCCCTCGCAGGGGCCCGTCGCGAGCCTGCGAGCGGCGGGGGGCGAGGGGGTCCTTCCGTCAATCGGTGTCGCTGTGCAGCTGCCGATGGGTCGACAGCAGCGTCACCTCGGGGCGTTCGGCCAGCAACCGCTCGCAGGCGTCGAGCACGTCGGTCACCTGCCCGGCCTCGCCGGCCACGGTGGCCACCCCGACCTGCACCCGGCGGTGGAGGTCCTGGTCACCCACCTCGGCGGCCGCCACGGCGAAGCGTCGCCGCAGCTCGGCCACGATCGGCCGGACGACGGCCCGCTTGCCCTTGAGCGAGTGGACGTCACCCAGCAGCAGGTCGGCGGTCAGCGTGCCCGTGAAGATGCGGCCCCTCCTGCCCCCGCACTCGCGGCTCGCGGCGGGCCCCTGCAGGAGGGCCGAGTGGCTCTCCTGCAGGGGCCGTGTCACCTGTCTTACGCGCGCGGCTTCTCGCGCAGCTCGAAGGTCTCGATCACGTCGTCGACCTTGATGTCGTTGAACGACCCCAGGCCGATACCGCACTCGTAGCCCTCACGGACCTCGGTCGCGTCGTCCTTGAAGCGGCGCAGGGAGTCGACCGACAGGTTGTCGGCGACCACGGCACCGTCGCGGATGAGGCGCGCCTTGGAGTTGCGCACGATCGTGCCGCTGCGGACCAGCGAGCCGGCGACGTTGCCGATGCGCGGGACACGGAAGACCTCGCGGACCTCCGCGGTGCCCAGCTGCACCTCTTCGTACTCCGGCTTGAGCATGCCCTTGAGAGCGGACTCGATCTCCTCGATGGCCTGGTAGATGACCGTGTAGTACCGGACGTCCACGCCCTCGCGGTTGGCGAGCTCGGTGGCCTGCCCCTCGGCCCGGACGTTGAAGCCCAGGACGATGACGTCGTCGGCCAGCGCCAGGTCGATGTCGCTCTTGGTGATCCCGCCGACGCCGCGGTGGATGACCCGCAGCGACAGGTCGTCGCTCACCTCGATCTTCATCAGCGCCTCTTCGAGCGCCTCGACGGTGCCCGAGTTGTCGCCCTTGATGATCAGGTTGAGCTGACGGGTCTCCTTGAGCGCCGCGTCCAGGTCCTCCAGGCTGATCCGCTTCCGCATCTGCGCGTTCTGCGCGTTGCGGATCCGGGCCTGGCGGCGGTCGGCGATCTGCCGGGCGACGCGGTCCTCCTCGACGACGAGGAAGGTGTCACCGGCCCGCGGCACGGAGGTGAGGCCGACGACCTGCACCGGGCGGGCCGGCAGCGCCTCCTTGAGCTTGTTGCCGTGCTCGTCGAGCAGCGACCGGACACGCCCGTAGGCGTCGCCGGCCACGATCGAGTCGCCCTGGCGCAGCGTGCCGCGCTGGACCAGCACCGTGGCCACCGGGCCCCGGCCCTTGTCCAGCTTGCCCTCGATCACCACGCCCTGGGGGTCCTGCTCGGTGTTCGCGCGCAGGTCCAGGGAGGCGTCGGCGGTCAGCAGGATCGCCGCGAGCAGGTCGTCGAGGCCCTGACCCGAGATCGCGGAGACGTCGACGAACATCGTCTCGCCGCCGTACTCCTCGGCCACCAGCCCGTACTCGGTGAGCTGCTGGCGGATCTTGGCGGGGTTGGCCCCCTCCTTGTCGATCTTGTTGACCGCGACCACGATCGGCACCTCGGCGGCCTGGGCGTGGTTCAGCGCCTCGACCGTCTGCGGCATGACGCCGTCGTCGGCGGCCACGACCAGCACGACGATGTCGGTGACCTTCGCACCACGGGCACGCATCGCGGTGAACGACTCGTGACCCGGGGTGTCGATGAAGGTGACCGGGCGCTCGTTGCCCTCCAGCTCGGTGACGATCTGGTAGGCGCCGATGTGCTGCGTGATGCCACCGGCCTCCTTGCCGGCCACGTTGGCGTTCCGGAGCGCGTCGAGGAGCTTGGTCTTCCCGTGGTCGACGTGACCCATGACGGTGACCACCGGCGGGCGGGAGGACCAGTCCTCCTCGTCGCCCTCCTCGTCACCGAAGGTCAGGTCGAAGGTCTCGAGGAGCTCGCGGTCCTCGTCCTCGGGGCTGACCACCTGGATGACCCAGCCGATCTCGGAACCGAGCAGCTGCAGCGTGTCGTCGTTCACCGACTGCGTCGCGGTGACCATCTCGCCCAGGTGGAACAGGGCGGTGACCAGCGCGGCCGGCTGGGCGTTGATCCGCTCGGCCAGGTCGGTCAGCGAGGCACCCCGCGGCAGACGGACGGTCTGCCCGTTGCCGCGCGGCAGGCTGACGCCGCCCATGTTGGGCGCCGCCATGGAGTCGAACTCCTGACGCCGCTGCTTCTTGCTCTTGCGCCCACGGACCGGACCGCGACCACCCGGACGCCCGAAGGCACCCGCGGTGCCCGCACCGGAGCCACCACGACCACGACCGCGGCCACCGCCCCCCGGGCGGAAGCCACCGCCGGCCGGAGCGCCACCGGGCGCGCCGCCACCGCCGGGACGGAAACCACCGCCACCGCCGGGACCACCCGGGCGGCCACGGCCGCCGGGGGCACCGGGACGACCGCCACCGGCGGGGCGCGGCGGCATCATGCCGGGGCTCGGACGCTGCGGCATCATGCCCGGGTTGGGGCGAGGCCCACCCGGACCGGCGGAGGGACGGGGCCCACCCGGACCGGCGGAGGGACGGGGCCCACCGGGACCGGCCGCGGGACGCGGGCCACCGGCGCCCGGGCCGGGGCGGGGACCGCCCTGGCCGGGAGCGCCACCGGGGCCGGGACGACCCGGGGCCGCGGGCCGCGGCGCGCTGCTGAAGGGGTTGTTGCCCGGACGCGGCGCCGGCCGGGGGCCGGGACGCGGTCCGGCGCCCGCCGGACGCGGAGCACCCGGGGTGGCGCCGCCACCGGGACCGGGACGCGCCGCGGGACCGGGACGGGGCCCGGACTGCGGAGCGGCCGGCGGCTGCTGGGGCGGTGCGCTCGCCGCGGCCGGGGCCGGGGCCGGGGCCGGAGCCGCCGGACGGGGACCGGGCCGCGGGCCGGGACGAGGCCCAGCCGCCGGTGCGGGCGCGGCGGGAGCCGTCGGAGCCTGGGGCGCGGGCGCCTCGGCCTGCGGCGCGGGCGCCGGAGCGGGGGTCGCCGGCGCCTGGGGCGCGGCCGCCGGCGCGCTCGGCGCGGCCGGACGCGGGGCCGGGCGCGGACCGGGACGGGGAGCGGAGCTGCTGCGGCTCTCACCGGAGCCGGAGCCACCCCCGGGGAACGCCTCACGCAGCCGTCGGGCCACCGGGGCCTCGACGGTGGACGAGGCGGACTTCACGAACTCGCCCTGCTCCTTGAGCTTGGCGAGCACTGCCTTGCTGTCGACGCCGAGCTCTTTCGCGAGCTCGTGTACGCGGGCCTTGCCTGGCACGGGTCTCCTCTTCGTGAGGCCGGCGGCTGGCCCGCTCGACCTCGTCGTCAGTGGTGCATGGTCATCGTGGCGACTTCACGGGTTGCTCATCCGAGGGGTCGTCCTGTTCGAGTGGTGGACCGGCCGGGTGCCGGTCCGACGGTGTCCCGCCCGGCGCCGCGCGCCCGGCGGACCGGGCGACGTGGCTCTCGAGCGGACCGGTCTCCAGCGGCACGCTGCTGCGCAGCGCGCGCGGGAAGGCCCGGCGCCGCACTGCTGCGTGCAGGCACTCACCGGTGGGGTGCAGGGATGCACCCCGGCCGGGGAGCCGCCGCCGCGGGTCGGGGGTGAGACCCCCGTCACGGACGACGACACGCAACAGCTCGGTGACCGGAGCGCGTCGCCGGCACCCCACACAGGTGCGGACCGGGATCGACGTGTCGGCCATCGACGAGTCTAGCGCGCTGCTCGTCCGGGATGTTCCGCCCGCCGCACCGGAGGGCGCTGCCCCGTCTGCGGACCGCGGAGCCCGGGTCGCTGCTCGGCCGGGCCGGGTCGCAGCGGCGCCCGCCCGACACCCGGTGAGGCCGGGCCGTCGTCGAGGGGCTGGGCGTCGCTGCGGATGTCGATCCGGCACCCGGTCAGCCGCGCGGCGAGGCGGGCGTTCTGGCCCTCCTTGCCGATCGCCAGCGACAGCTGGTAGTCAGGGACGACGACCTGCACGGCCCGCGCCTTGGGGTCGACGACGCGGGCACTGGAGACCCGGGCCGGCGACAGCGCGGAGGCGACGAAGGTGGCGTCGTCGTCCGACCAGTCGACGATGTCGATCTTCTCGCCGTTGAGCTCGCTCATCACGTTGCGCACCCGCTGGCCCATCGGGCCGATGCAGGCACCCTTCGCGTTGAGCCCGGGCACCGAGGTCCGGACGGCGATCTTGGTCCGGTGGCCGGCCTCGCGGGCCACCGAGACGATCTCGACGCTGCCGTCGGCGACCTCCGGGGCCTCCAGCGCGAATAGCTTGCGCACCAGGTTCGGATGGGTCCGCGAGACCGTCACCTGCGGGCCACGGAAGCTGCGGGCCACCGAGACCACGTACCCCTTGAGCCGGCTGCCGTGGACGTAGCGCTCCCCCGGCACCTGCTCGGCGGCCGGCAGGGTGGCCTCCACCTTGCCGATGTCGACCATGACGACGCCGCTGGCGTTGCGCCGCTGGTCGGCCTGGACGATGCCGCTGACGATGTCGCCTTCCTTGCCCGCGTACTCCCCGAAGGTCTGCTCGTGCTCGGCGTCGCGCAGCCGTTGCACGATGACCTGCTTGGCGGTGCTCGCCGCGATCCGGCCGAAGTCGCTGGGGGTGTCGTCCCACTCGTGGACGACCTCGCCGTCGGGCCCGAGCTCCTGGGCGAGCACGGCCACCTCGCCGCTCTTGCGGTCCACGTGCACGCGCACGTGCTTCGCGGCCCCGTCGGCGTGCCGGTAGGCGGTGACCAGGGCGGTCTCGATCGCCTCCAGCACCGTGTCCGCGGGGATGCCCTTCTCCCGCTCGACCGCCTTCAGGGCGGTCACGTCGATGTTCACTTGCTGCCTCCTCGTCGCGGCCGGTCGTCCCGCGGCGCGCGGCGCGTGGCCGGTCGCCCGGTCCGTCCGCTCGCGTCGGCCGCGGGGGGACCGGCCGGGTCCTGCTGGTGGTCCATGTCGTCGTCGCCGGTGTCGAGGTCTGCGCCCTCGTCCTCGTCCTCGTCGTCGTCGTCGTGCTCGTCGTCGTCCTCGCCGTCACCGGTCGACTCGTCGACCAGACCGGCGTCGCGGTGCCCTGCCGGGCGGGCGAACTCGACCTGCACCCGGGCCTCCCCGAGCTCGGCCCAGACGACCGTCCGCTCCCCTGCTGCCTTGCGGACCTGCCCCTTCTTCGCCGCGCCCTTCTGCACCTCGAACACCACACCCTCGTCGGTGACCCGCAGCACCCGGGCGACCAGCGGCTCCCGTGACCCGTCCGGCCCGACGGTGACGTCGACCAGCCGGCCCACGTTCCGGCGCCAGTGCCGGGGCGCGGTCAACGGCCGGTCGACCCCGGGGCTGGTGACCTCCAGCACGTAGGGCGCCCGACCGAAGGCCTCGTCCTCGCCGTCCAGCACGTCGGACAGGGCCCGGCTGAGCTCGGCGACGTCGTCGAGGCTGACGCCGGCGTCCCGGTCGATGACCACGCGGACGACCGAGCGCTGACCGGCAGGGCGCACGACCAGCTCCTCCAGGTCGTAGCCGGCGGCGGTGACGACCGGTTCGACCGAGGCGGCGAGCTGGGTGGTCACCGCCTGGGGGGTGCGGGCACCTCGGGTGGACACCGGCTGCCTCCTGTCGTCCGTGCGTGCTCGGGTGGTGCGTGCGTCGGGTGGTCGTGCGGTACGGGCGTCACCTCGCGGACCGGGAGCCGGGGCTCGGCTCGGCGGCGGTGCGGGCACGTCGGGGTGAACCGTCAGGCTACCGCCCGGTCGGGGACCTGCTCGCGGCCAGCGACGGACTCCGGCGGCGCACCGGTGCGTCACCCCCGGGGTGGAGCAGGTCGGCTGTCAGGATGGACGCCGATGTCCGCTGTCGGCTCCCCTCCCCCGCGCGCGGGCGCCTTCTCCCGGCGCACCCTGCTCGCGGCCGCCCTGGTGGGCACCGCCTCCACCGCGATGGCGTGCACGGCTGGCGACGGCGGCGACCCGGCCGACGCGGTCACCCCCCAGCAGGCCGACCAGCTGGCGGCGCAGCTGACCGTGCAGCAGACGCTGGTCCGCGCCTACGAGCAGGCCTTCGCCGCCGATCCGGAGCTGGCCGCTGCCGCGGCGACGCTGGCCCAGCAGGCCCGCACCCAGCTCGGCCGGCTGCAGGCGGCAGCGCCCCGGGCGACGGCCAGCTCGGCCCCACCGACCGGCGGTGGCCCGGACCCGGCCGGCGCACGGGCGTGGCTGCGCACGCAGGTCGTCGCCGCAGCCGACGCGCACGCCGCCGCCGCCGCCACCTTCAGCGGCGCCCGCGCGGCCCTGCTGGGCAGCATCGCCGCCGGCCTGCGCGGCCAGGACGGGCTGCTGGCGTGACCGGCCGGGCCGGTCAGGAGATCCCCGGCGGACGACGAGGCGGAAGGCAGCACGGCGATGGCTGACGGCACCGACGGCGGGACACCGGCGAGCGGATCGACGCCCCCGGCCGACCGGGAGGCCGCCGCGCTGCAGGACGCGCTGGCCGCCACCCGCGCGGCCGTCTGGGGCTACGGCGTGGTCGGGGCGGCCTGGCCCGAGGGGGATCGGGCCGTGGTCGCCGCCGCCGAGGAGGCGCACCGGGACGTCCGCGACGCCCTGCTCACCCTGCTGGACGAACGCGGTCGGGACCCGGTGCCCGCGCAGGGCGGCTACACGCTGCCCTTCCCGGTGCTCTCCCCGGTGGACGCCGCGGCCCTCGCGGCCACCCTGGAGGAGGGGACGTCCCGGTCCTGGACGTGGGTGCTCGACCAGGCCGCCGGGCAGGTGATCCGCGAGCTGGCCGTGCGCGAGCTGACCGCGGCCGAGCTGCGCGCCGTCGGCTGGCGCACGGCGGCCGGCCGGACACCGGTCACCAGCGCCCTGCCCGGCCTCCCCGCGTAGGGCTGCGAAGGCGTATCTGCGGCCTCGTCCGGAAGCTCGGCCTGCGAGGGGTGAGCCTCCGGACGAGGCCCTCCGTCACCCGAGGTTGCCGAGGAAGACGTCGGTGACGGCGACGGCGGCGCTGCTGGACTGCCCGGCCTCGACCAGGACGGCGAACGCGATGTCGCCCTGGGGGCCGCCCAGCTGGTAGCCCATGAACCAGCCGTGGGAGTCAGGCGGGGTGTTGGTGCCGAACTCGGCGGTGCCGGTCTTGCCGAAGACCTGGCCCCGGTCGCCCAGCGCCGTGGCGGTGCCACTGAGCACGACCTCCCGCATCAGCGGCCGCAGCTGGTCCAGCACGGCCGCGCCGGGCCCGGCGGGCCCGGCGGGGGCGGGGCCCGCCGGGTCCGCGCCGACGACCTCCACCGGGGCCGCCGGGGTGCCGCTGGCGATGCCGGCGGCGACCAGCGCGAGCTGGGCCGGGCTCATCAGCACCTCGCCCTGACCGATGGCGTCGGCGGCCTTGGTGGTGCCGGTGCTGGTGCTGGGCACCTGGCCGCTGAAGACGGCCACCGGGAGGTCCCACTCCGAGCCGACGCCGTAGGAGGCGGCCGCCTGCGACAGCGCGTCGTCGGGCAGGGTGAGCGCCTGCTGGATGAAGGTGGTGTTGCAGGACTCGGCGAACGCCTGGGTGAAGGGGACGGTGCCCAGGTCGAACTGGTCCTCGTTCTCGAACTCCCGGCCGTCGACGACGGTGGTGCCCGGGCAGGGCACCGGCGTCTGGGGGGTGACCACCCCGGCGCCGAGCAACGCCGTCGCGGTCATCGTCTTCATGCTCGACCCGGGCGGGAACTGGCCCGACAGCGCGAACGAGGGGTTGGCCGCCTCGTTGGAGCTCACCGCGAGCAGCTCGCCGGTGCCCGGCCGGACCACGACCAGGTGGGTGGCCAGCGGCTGGGTCGCGACCGCGGCGTCCGCGGCGTGCTGCACCGCCGGCACCAGCGGGGTCTGCAGCGGGGTGCCGGGCACCGGGTCGACGGTGGCGACGACCTGGCCGGCGTCGGCGGTGGCCTCGTCGGCACTGACCACCGAGACGGTGAACCCGGGGGTGCCGGTCAGCTGCTCCTGCGCCTGCCGCTGGAGCCCGGAGAGGCCCAGCTGGTCACCGGCGGCGTAGCGCGGGGCGCCGTCGGCCGCGTTCTCGTCCAGCACCTCCTGGGTGGCCGGGCCGACCCGGCCGAGCAGCCCGACCGCGAACCGCGGCGAGGGGGCCAGCAGCCGGGTGTCGGTGGGGAAGACGGCGCCGGGGAGGTCGTAGACCTGTGCCCGGATCGCCTCGAAGTCCGGACGCCGCAGGGTGATCACCGGCACGAACTGGCCGGCCGGTGCGGCCTGCACGTCGGCGGCGATCTCCGCCGCGTCGACCCCGGTGGCCGCGGCCAGCCCCTGGGCCAGGGCCGGGAGGTCGGTGACCTGGGCCGGGTCGACGCCGACGTTGACCACCTCGGTCTCGGTGAACAGCGGGGCGCCGGTGGCGTCGGTGATCGGCGCGCGCTCGGGGAGCGTGCGGGTCAGCTCGAGGTGCTGGCCGGCGGCGAGCTCGGGGTGCACCGTCGTGGGCTCGGCGACCACCTCCCAGCGGTCGTCGGTCTCGGTCAGCGCGAGAGTGGCCGGGTACTCCCAGTCGGGCGCGGCCGCCAGGTCCCAGGTGGCCGTCCAGTCGACGGTCGCCGCCCCGTCCTCCCCGACCTGCACCTCGCCGACGTCGGCCGACAGCCCGGCACCGGAGAGGTCGGTGGCGGTCTGCTCCAGCAGCGCCGTGGCCGCCGCGGGGTCGGTGGTCCGGCCCGCCGCCCCCGCGGTGTCCCCGGACGACCAGTCGGCCAGGAACGCCTCCGCTGCGGCGCGGACGTCGTCGGAGGGGTCCGACGAGCAGCCGGTCAGCAGCGGTCCGAGCAGCAGCACCGCCGTCCCTGCGACCGCCGTCGCCCGTCCCGCCCTCGATCCGGTCACCGTTCCCCGTGCACGCACCCACCCAGCCTGGCAGACCCCGGGCCAGGGACCGAGAGCGCCGCCCCAGCAGCCCCGGGACTCACAGGAGCGCTCAGAAGAGGACCGAGGCGTAGGTGCCGACCTGCTGGAAGCCGACCCGCTCGTAGGTGGCGCGCGCGGCCCGGTTGTAGTCGTTGACGTAGAGGCTCACCACAGGTGCGATCGCCGTGCGCGCGTACTCGACGACGGCCGCGGTGCCGCCCCGGCCGATCCCCTGCCCCCGCAGGTGCGGCGCGACCCAGACCCCCTGCAGCTGGCAGGCGGCCCGGGAGACCGCACCGACGTCGGCCTTGAACAGCACCTGCCCGTCCTCGATCCAGGCCAGCGCCTGCCCGGACCGGACCAGCTCGGTCACCCGGGCCCGGTAGCCGGCGCCGCCGTCGACCCGCAGCGGGCTGACCCCGACCTCCTCGGTGAACATGGCGACCGCCGCGGGCAGCAGGGTGTCCAGCTCGGCGAGCCGGACCGGGCGCACCCGGGGCTCGACGGGCACGGCCGGCGGCCCCTCGATGGCCAGCAGCGGCTGCCGGGCCCGCACCTCGCGGGCGGGGCCCCAGGACGGCTCGAGCAGCTCCCACAGCGGGAGCACGGCCGCCGCCGGCCCGACCACGGTCGAGCAGCGCCGTCCGGCGCGTCGGGCCCGATCGGCGAACGCGGTCGCCGCCGCGTGCTCCGCGCCCGGTCGGGCGAAGGGGATCAGGTTGGCCCCGGCCAGGCAGACCGCGTCCAGCCGCCGTCCCGAGTGCAGGCCCCACAGCGGCGCACCGAGGGCGGAGGTCGACGTCCCGTGGACCTCGATCCGGCCGGCCAGCATGCAGGCGGCAACCGGATCGGTGGCCAGCAGCTCCCGGACGGCGGGCTCGTCGCCGGCGTCCAGGACCCGTGCCGACGGCGCGCGCAGCACGCGGCTCCTCGCTCTCTCGACCCGGCTGGGTCAGGAGACGGTGACGACGGGCGGACCCGAGGGGGTGCCGTCGGCGACCTGCGCCTCGGCGATCCGCATGGCCTCCTCGATCAGGGTCTCCACGATCAGCGACTCGGGCACGGTCTTGACCACCTCGCCCTTGACGAAGATCTGCCCCTTGCCGTTGCCGGAGGCCACGCCGAGGTCGGCCTCGCGGGCCTCGCCCGGGCCGTTGACGACGCAGCCCATGACGGCGACGCGCAGCGGCACCTCCATGCCCTCCAGGCCGGCGGTGACCTCGTCGGCGAGCTTGTAGACGTCGACCTGGGCGCGGCCACACGAGGGGCAGCTGACGATCTCCAGGCCGCGCTGGCGGAGGTTGAGCGACTCCAGGATCTGGTTGCCGACCTTGACCTCCTCCGCCGGCGGCGCGGAGAGCGAGACCCGGATGGTGTCGCCGATGCCCTGGCTCAGCAGCGCGCCGAAGGCGACGGCGGACTTGATGGTGCCCTGGAAGGCCGGCCCGGCCTCGGTGACGCCCAGGTGCAGCGGGTAGTCGCACTGGGCGGCGAGCAGCTCGTAGGCGCGCACCATGACCACCGGGTCGTTGTGCTTGACCGAGATCTTGATGTCCCGGAAGTCGTGCTCCTCGAACAGCGAGCACTCCCACAGCGCGGACTCGACCAGCGCCTCCGGGGTGGCCTTGCCGTACTTGGCCAGCAGGCGCTTGTCCAGGGAGCCGGCGTTCACCCCGATCCGGATCGGGGTGCCGGCGTCCTTGGCCGCCCGGGCGATCTCGCCGACCTTGTCGTCGAACTTCTTGATGTTGCCCGGGTTGACCCGGACCGCGGCACAGCCGGCGTCGATCGCGGCGAACACGTAGCGCGGCTGGAAGTGGATGTCGGCGATCACCGGGATCTGCGACTTCTTCGCGATGATCGGCAGCGCCTCGGCGTCGTCGGTGTCGGGCACCGCGACCCGCACGATCTGGCAGCCCGAGGCGGTGAGCTCGGCGATCTGCTGGAGCGTGGCGTTGATGTCGGCGGTCTTGGTGGTGCACATCGACTGGACGCTCACCGGGGAGTCGCTGCCGACGCCGACGCCCCCCACGTCGAGCTGACGGGTCTTGCGCCGGGGCGCGAGGACCGGCGGAGGAGCTGCGGGCATGCCGAGACTGACGGGGGTCGCCATGCCGCTCAGTATCCCCCTGCCCGCCACCCCGGCGCCGCCGTGCCCGGTGTGACCGTCGCCGTGCTGTCGCGGCCGGTCAGCGCAGGGTGATCGGGTTGACCACGTCGGCGACGACCAGCAGCCCGGACAGCAGCACGAACAGGCCGGCGATCACGTAGGCCACCGGCATCAGCCGCGCGATGTCGAACGGGCCGGGGTCGGGCCGGCCGCGCAGCCGGGCGACGGTGGACCGTGCCTTCTCGTACAGCGCGCCGGCCACGTGGCCGCCGTCCAGCGGGTACATCGGCAGCAGGTTGAACAGGAAGAGGATCAGGTTGAGGCTGGCCAGCAGCCCGACGAAGAAGCTGACCTTGTCGGTGTTGCTGAAGCCCTCGAACGCGAACGCCTCCCCCGAGAGCCGGCCGACGCCGACGAGCCCGATCGGGCCCTCCCGGTCGCGCTCCTCGCCCAGGAAGGCCGCCCGGAACAGCTGCGGGATGCGCTCGGGGATGCCGATCAGCCGCTGCACGGACTCGCTGACCACGTCGGCGAAGAACCCGGGCAGCTCGCTGACCGGCTGACGGGTGTAGCGCGGCGCGGACTGGACGCCCAGGTAGCCGGCGGTGACGACGTCGCCGTCGGCCTCGCGCACCTGGTTCTCGATGGGCGTGACGGTGACCTGCTCGCGGGAACCGTCACGCTCGACGGTGAGGGTGAGCGGGGTGCCGGCGCTGGCCTGGACCCGGCGGACCAGGGTGGTCCACCCCTCGTCGTTGGGGTCCTGGGGGATCTGCTCGCCGTCGACGGCCACGATCCGGTCCCCCGCCCGCAGCCCGGCCCCGGCCGCGGGGCTGGGGGCGGGCAGGGTGCCCGAGGCGTCGATCGGGGTGTCGCAGTCGGTGGTGGTGGCCGTGGCCGGCACGACGCACGCGGGCACCCGCTCGATCGTCGTGCTGCTCATGGGGATGCCGATGCCGACCAGCAGGACCAGGAAGAGCAGCACGGCCAGCACCAGGTTGTGCGCCGGCCCGGCGGCCATCACGATCACCCGCTGCCACCAGGGCTTCTTGTAGAAGACCCGGTTCCCGTCGCTGGGCAGCACGTCGTTGAGCGCGGCGCCGCGGACCTCGGCGATGAAGCTGCGCATCCGGGTGGCGCGCTTGCTCTCGTCCGGCTCGGCCGGCGGGATCATGCCGACGATCCGGATGAACCCGCCCAGCGGGACGGCCTTGATGCCGAACTCGGTCTCCCCGCGGCGGCGCGACCACACCGTCGGGCCGAAGCCGACGAAGAACTGCGGCACCCGCATGCCGAACTTCCGGGCCCAGAAGTAGTGCCCGAACTCGTGGAAGCCGATGCTGAACAGCAGCCCGACGGCGAAGGCGACGATCCCGAGGACCGTCAGCAGGAACCCGCTCAGCTCAGCTCCCTCGTCAGATGCCCGGCCTCAGGTGCGGAGGCCGATGGCGGCGCGGGCGTGCTCCCGGGCCCACCTCTCGGCGGCCAGCACGTCCTCGACGCAGGTGGGTGCGCCGAGGTCCGGCGCGGCGTCGAGGGTACGCGCGATGACCTGCACGATCGCTGGGAACGACAGGCGGTTCGCTGTGAATGCCGCGACCGCCTCCTCGTTCGCCGCGTTGTACAGCGCCGGGACGACGCCCCCCGCCTCACCCGCCTGCCGGGCCAGCCGCACCGCGGGGAAGACCGCCTCGTCCAGCGGGGCGAACTCCCAGGTGCTCGCCGTCGACCAGTCCAGCGCCGACTGCACGTCGGGCAGCCGGTCGGGCCAGGCCAGCGCCAGCGCGATCGGCAGCCGCATGTCCGGCGGGCTGGCCTGGGCGATGGTGGCGCCGTCGGCGAAGGTGACCATCGAGTGCACGATCGACTGGGGGTGCACCACGACGTCGATGTCGGCGTAGGGCACACCGAACAGCAGGTGGGCCTCGATGAGCTCCAGGCCCTTGTTCACCAGGGTGGCGGAGTTGATGGTGACCACCGGCCCCATGTCCCAGGTGGGATGCGCCAGCGCCTCCTCGCAGGTGACGCCGGCCAGCTCGGCGGCGGTGCGGCCGCGGAACGGACCGCCGCTGGCGGTGAGCACCAGCCGCGCCACCTCCCCGCGGTCGCCGCCGCGCAGGCACTGAGCCAGCGCGGAGTGCTCGGAGTCGACCGGGACGAGCTGCCCCGGGGCGGCCGCCGCCGTCACCAGTGCGCCACCGGCGACCAGCGACTCCTTGTTGGCCAGCGCCACGGTGCGCCCGGCCCCGAGCGCCGAGAGCGTCGGGCCCAGGCCGATCGACCCGGTGATGCCGTTGAGGACGACGTCGGCGGGGCGGGCCGCGAGCTCCTCGGCGGCCCGCGGTCCGGCCAGGATCTCCGGCAGCGCGTACCGGCCCTGCGCCCACCCGCGCTGCTGGGCTGCGGCGTAGAACGCGAGCTGCAGGTCCTGGGCGGCGGTGGCCCGGGCGACGGCCACGGTGCGCACGCCCAGCGCGAGCGCCTGCTCGGCCAGCAGGGCGACGTCGCCACCGCCGGCGGCCAGGCCGGTGACCTGCAGCCGGTCGGGGAACTGCTGCGCGACGGCGATCGCCTGCCGGCCGATCGACCCGGTCGACCCCAGCACGGTGACGGTCCGGGGTTCGCTGCTGCGGAACTCGTTCACGGGCCGATCCTGTCAGGACCCGCCGCGCCGTCCGCCGGGTGCGCGCCGACCACGCCTGGCAAGATGGCCCCCGTGAGCGAGCACAGCGGCCGGGGACAGGGCCAGCAGACCAGCGCCCGGGTGGTCGAGCAGTCCGAGCGTGAGGAGGGCATCCTCCGCGCGGGCGAGACCCCGATCACCCACGAGACCCCCGAGGACTGGGGGTGGCACGGTGAGGCTGGCAAGTGGGGCCGCATCGGCGGCTGGTTCATGGTCCTGGTGGTCCTCGCCTTCCTGATCGGCAACCACGACGGCCAGGTCGAGAACCTGTGGATCATCGGCTTCGCGCTGTACCTGGCGGGGCTGCTGGTCTGGGACGCGCGGCGGCGGAAGAACGCCTGGCGCTCACGCTGAGCACGGACCCCTTCCTCCGCACCCCGCGCACGCCGGGGCGAAGCCGCTGGACGGGGCCGGTCGACAGGCCCGTCCCCACCGGGGGACGGGCCTGCGTCGTTCCCGGCCGGGTCAGGCGACCGAGACGCCGATCGCCAGGCCGATGAGGTAGGTCGCCCCGGCCGCCAGCGCGCCGAACAGCAGCTGGCGCAGCCCGGCCGACCACCACGGGCGCGGGGTGAAGCGGGAGGAGAGGGCGCCGGCCACGGCCAGGCCCAGCCCGCCGCTGGCCAGCGCAGCCCACAGCAGCGGGAAGCCCAGCAGGTAGGGCAGCAGGGGGATCAGCGCGCCCGTCGCGAAGGTCAGGAACGAGGAGACCGCCGCGACGCGGGGCGAGGGGCGGTCGGCCGCGCTCACGCCCAGCTCGGCCAGCACGTGCAGCTGCAGGGCTGCTTCCGGGTCGCGGGACAGCTGGGTGGCCACCTGCTCGGCCAGGTCGTCGTCGACGCCGCGGTCGCGCAGCAGCGCGACCAGCTCGGCCCGCTCGCCGGCCGGGTTGCGCGCCAGCTCGCCGCGTTCCTTGGCGACCTCGAGGTCGAGCTGCTCGTTCTGGGTGCGCACGGAGGTGTACTCCCCCAGCGCCATGGAGATGGCCCCAGCCACCAGGCTGGCCACCCCGGACAGCACGACGGTGCGAGCGGCCGCGCCCCCGGCGCCGACCCCGGCCACCAGCGCGGTGTTGGTGACCAGCCCGTCCATCGCGCCGAAGACGGCCGCGCGCAGCCAGCCGCCGGAGACGTCGGCGTGGGTGTGCTCGGGGGCGGACCCCGGGAGCACCCCCGGGGCGCTCACGCCTGGTCCGACTCGGACCCGAGCGGGACGCCCTCCTCGACCCCGGGGGTGGCCACCGCGACGCTCGGCACCCCGTCCACCCGGTCGGCGGCGGCCAGCTGCCCGCAGGCGCCGTCGATGTCCTGGCCGCGGGTGTCGCGCACCGTCGTCGGCACGCCGGCGGCGCGCAGCCGGGCGACGAACTCGCGCTGGGCCGGCAGCGGGCTGGCGTCCCACTTGCTGCCGGGGGTCGGGTTCAGCGGGATGAGGTTCACGTGCGCCAGCCGGTCGGCCAGCAGCCGGCCGAGCAGGTCGGCCCGCTCGGGCTGGTCGTTGACGTCGCGGATGAGCGCGTACTCGATCGAGTACCGCCGGCCGGTGCGCTTGACGAAGTCGTCGGCCGCGGCGAGCACCTCGGCGACCTTGAAGCGGGTGTTGATCGGGACGAGCGTGTCGCGCAGCTCGTCGTCGGGCGCGTGCAGGCTGACCGCCAGGGTGATGTTGAGCCCCTCGTCGGTGAGCTTGCGGATCGCCGGCACCAGCCCGACGGTGGAGACCGTCACCGAGCGCTGGCCCAGTCCGAGCCCGTGCGGCGCCGGGGTGAGCAGCGCGTCGAGGGTCTTGCGCACCCGCGGGTAGTTGGCCAGCGGCTCGCCCATCCCCATGAAGACGACGTTGGACAGCCGGCCGGGACCGCCGGGGATCTCCCCGTTGGCCATCGCGGCGGCCGCGGCGACCGCCTGCCCGATGATCTCCGCGGCGGAGAGGTTGCGGGTCAGGCCGTTCTGGCCCGTGGCGCAGAAGGGGCAGGCCATGCCGCAGCCGGCCTGGCTGGAGATGCACACCGTGGCGCGGTCGGGGTAACGCATCAGCACACTCTCCACGAGCGCCCCGTCGTGCAGCCGCCACAGCGTCTTGCGGGTGCGCCCGCCGTCGGCCGACTGGTGCCGCACCGGGGTGAGCAGACCAGGCAGCAGCGCCGCGGTGAGGTCCGCGCGGGCTGCGGCCGGCAGGTCGGTCATCTGCTGCGGGTCGGTGACGCCGGCGTAGAAGTGCCGCGCGAGCTGGTCGGCGCGGAACGCCGGCTGACCGAGCTCGGCCACGGCCGCGCGGGCCTCCTCACGGGTGAGGTCGGCCAGGTGGCGGGGTGGCTTGGTGCGGCGCGGGGCGTCGAAGACCAGGGGGAGAGCAGTCATGGCGCCTCCCATGGTCCCACTCACCCGGCGGCCGTGGCGCCCGTGCACCGTGAGATGGCTCCCCCGGAGGGGTCAGCGGGGCACCACGCGCGCCGCGAGCGGCGCGGCCTCGCCCGGGTCGGGGGTGCCGCGCGGAGTGCTCGTGGGCTGGGCGGTCGTGGGCTGGGTGGTCGTCGCGGGGGTGTCGCCGGTCGGCGTTCCGGTCTCCGGCGGGGCCGTGGTCGTCGGCGTCCCGGTCTCCGTCGGCGTCCCGGTCTCCGTCGGCGTCCCGGTCTCCGTCGGCGTCCCGGTCTCCGTCGGCGTCCCGGTTGGCGTGGGCGTCTCCGTCGGCGTCCCCGTCTCCGTCGGCGTCCCCGTCTCCGTCGGCGTCCCCGTCTCCGTCGGCGTCCCCGTCTCCGTCGGCGTCCCCGGCTCCGTCGGCGTCCCGGTCGGCGTGGGCATCCCCGGCGGGGGCGCGGTGGTGGGGGTCGGGGCCGGCGGCACCGTGGGGGCCGGTCCCGGCGGGACCCCCGGCCCACCTGTCACCGGCGGTGCCGGAGCCGCTGGCGGCAGCCCCGACGGCGCGACGACGGGCAGCTGCCCGGCCGGGTCGACGACCCCGGCCGCCGGAGCACCGGCAGCCCGCGCACTCCCCCGGGCGGCCACCACCGGACCGCCGTCGGACCGGAGCTCCCGCGACGCCGAGGCGTCCGACTCCGCCGCAGGAACCACCGGCCCACCCGACGGCGGAGCCGGCGTGGAGCGGCCGGGGCGGCTCGGCGAGGAGCTGGGCGCGCTGCGGCCGGGGGTGCCGACGGAGTCCCGGGCGACCGCGGCGACGGTCGGCTCCGCGTCGTCCCCGCCATCCAGCGCGGCGAGGATCCCGAACACCCCGGCGATCACCAGGACCAGCAGGGGAACGAGCACGCGGGCTCGACGGCGCGGTGCCACCGGGGGGTTCGCCACCGACCGGACCGGCGTCGCCTCCGGGGGTGCCGCGATCAGGTCCGGTGCCTGTTCCGTCACGGGGCCGGCCGGCCGCGCAGCGGCGGCCCCCACCGCGAGCAGCTCGTCGGAGAGGCGGGAGGCGGCCAGCGCCACCTCGGCGCGGACCGCGGCCCGCTCCTCCTCCGCCCGCTGCAGGGCGGCGAGTTCCTGGTCGAGCTCCGCGGCGGCGCGGATCAGGTCGGCGCGGACGCCAGCGGGGCGCGCCTGGAGACCCGGCTCGACATCGGCCACGGGCTGCGGCGCCACGTCGGCGTCGGGACCCGGCGCCACGTCGGCCTCGGGCTGGGGGGCGTCGTCCGCCCCGCCGGGGACGGCCGCGGCGGTGTCGTCCTGCGCCGGCCCCTCGTCGGTGACCGCGACCCACGCGGGGAGCCACGCCTCGTCCCAGGCGTCGCGCGGGTCGGCACCGCCGGTGGGGTCGGCGGGGGGCAGCTGCTCGGACGGCGCACCCGCACCGCCGTCCGCGGCGGCCGCACCGGCGTCCGGCACGTCGCCGGCGGCAGCTCGCAGCCCCGGCAGCTCCTGGCCCGACGCCTGCGAGCGCTCGACCCCTGGTCGGCGCGACCCCACGTCCACTCCTCATCGGCGACCGTCTCCCCGGCCGCCCGAGCGCGACCGGCCCGTCGGCCGCGTCTGGATGCTCCCCTGCGGGCAGCCACCAGCCCGGCGTGACGGGGCGGTCACATCTGACGACGCGCGTCAGACCTTTGGTGAGGTCTCGCCAGCATCCACGGGCCCGGCAGGGGTGCGTCCGGCGTGCTGCCGGATCCAGGTGTGCATCGCGATGCCCGCGGCCACCCCGGCGTTGAGCGAACGAGTGGACCCGTACTGCGCGATGGAGACGGTGAGCGCCGCCCCCGCCGACGCCGCACCGGAGAGTCCGGGCCCCTCCTGACCGAACAGCAGCAGGCAGGCGCGGGGCAGCTCGACCGTCTCCAGCGGCACCGCGCCCGGACCGTTGTCGACCCCCACCACGACCAGGCCGGCCGCGTCGGCGTGCGCGAGCAGCGCCGCGACGTCGGCGTGGTGGCGCAGGTGCTGGTACCGGTCGGTCACCATCGCCCCGCGCCGGTTCCACCGGCGGCGGCCGACGACGTGCACCTCCGCGGCGAGGAAGGCGTTGGCGGTCCGTACCACCGTGCCGATGTTCAGGTCGTGCTCGAAGTTCTCGATCGCGACGTGGAACGGGTGCCGCCGGCGGTCGAGGTCGGCGACGATCGCCTCCAGCCGCCAGTAGCGGTACCGGTCGACGACGTTGCGCCGGTCGCCGGCAGCGAGCAGTTCCGGGTCGTAGCGGGGGTCGGCCGGCCACGGACCGGACCACGGACCGACGCCGACCGTCGTCCCCCACTCGGTGGGGCCCGGTCCGCTCTCCCCGTCCTCGGGGCCCCGCTGCTCGGCCATCGGGGCATGCTGCCACGCCCGGTGCGCCCGGCGTCCGGCGCACCGGGGACAGTGGCCCGGTGAGCGACGGCCTCCTGCTGCACCTGATCGAGCCGGCTGACTGGCGCGCGGCGCTGAACACCGGCGCGGTCACCCCGCCCTCGCTGGCCGATGTCGGGTTCGTGCACCTGTCCACGCCGGAGCAGGTGCACCTCCCGGCGCAGCGGCTGTGCCCCGACCGCGACGACGTGGTGCTCCTCGTCGTCGACCCGGCCCGACTGCGGGACCCGGTGCGCTGGGAGCCCGGCGTGCCCGGGGACCTGGCAGCGATGTGCTTCCCGCACCTGTTCGGCCCCCTGCCCACCTCCGCCGTCGTCGCGGTGGTGCCGTGGATCCCGGGCCGGCCGCCGCAGCTCCCCGACCCGGGGGATGCGCTCGCCCGGGCGCGGGCGCTGGCCGTCTCGGTCGCCACGCGGCGCGCCGCGCAGGTACGGCCGGTACCCGGTGGCCTGGCCGTGGCCGATCCGGCGTTCCGCCACTCCCGGGACGACAACCGGGTGCTGTTCACCGCCGCGGTCGACGCCGCGGCCGTCGAGGAGCGCACGGCCACGGTCGCGGCCGCCGCAGGCTGGCCGGCACAGGCCGCCACCCTGCTGCACCCCGGCGCCGAGGACGCCGCCGCGGAGCTGTCCCGTCGCGGCTGGGACGTCTCCCCCACGGTGGTCATGGCCCGTCGGGCGCCGTTCCCCGCCCGTGCCGACGGGCCCACGGAGGCCGTGGCGCAGGAGCTAGTGCACGAGTTCTGGGCGCGGTCGTGGCGGCGCGAGCTGGCGGGGTCCGGTCTGCCGCTGGCAGAGGTGGTGGCCCAGCTGGTCGGCCGGGAGCACCGCAACGACCGGGTGGTGCAGGTGACCGACCTGGTCGTGCGGGAGTCGGGGCGGGTGCTCGCGGCCGCCCAGCTGCGGGTGGACGGGGCCACCGCGGCCGTGGACGCGGTGGCCACCGACCCGGCTGCGCGGCGCCGGGGGTACGCCGACGCGCTGCTGGCGGCCGCGCTCGGGCGGGCCGGCGCGGCCGGCTGCGACCTCGTCGTGCTCGACGCCGCGGCGCTGGACTGGCCGCGGCAGTGGTACGCCCGGCGCGGCTTCGACGTGGTGGGTCGCGCGTGGGAAGCAGTCCGCGCCGCTGCCTGACCAGGCTGAGACGATCGGGCCGGGACGATCGGGCCGGGACGATCAGGCCGGGACGATCAGCGAGAGCACCAGCCAGGCGACGGCGGCCGAGGGCAGCAGCGAGTCCATCCGGTCCATCAGCCCGCCGTGGCCGGGCAGCAGGGTGCCCATGTCCTTGATCGCCAGGTCGCGCTTGATCAGCGACTCACCCAGGTCACCGAGCGTGGCGGTGAGCGCGATCGCGACGCCGAACAGGACACCGCCCCACCACGGCCCGTGGAACGTGAGCGTGAACAGCAGGACGCCGACGACCACGCAGGCGGTGACCGACCCGGCCAGCCCCTCCCATGACTTCTTCGGGCTGATGCTCTCCGCGAGTGGGCGCTTGCCGAACAGCACGCCGGCGGCGTACCCGCCGGTGTCGCTGCACACGACGGTCACGATGAACGCCAGCACGCGGGCGACCCCGTCGTCGGGGACCAGCAGGAGGACGGCGAACCCGGCCAGCAGCGGGACGTAGAGCGCGACCAGGACGGCGGCGGAAGCGTCCCGCAGGTAGCCCACCGGCCCGTCACCGAGCCGCCAGAGGACCACCGCGAACACCGTCAGCAGGAAGCCGACGACCAGCCCGGAGGGGCCGCGGGTCCAGGCGAGCGCCATCATCGCGATCGCGCCGACGAGCACCGGGGGCATCGGCGGGCGGTGGCCGCCGGCCTGCAGCGCCCGGCTCAGCTCCACCACGCTGACCAGCACGGCCGCCGTGATCACCAGCAGGAACGCCGGGCGCCAGATGAGCAGCGTGGCGATGACGACCGCGCCCAGGCCCAGCGCCACGCCGATCGCCGAACTCAGGTCCCGGCCGGCGCGGCTGGCACCGGTGGGGTTCTCCTTGGGCGGCTCCCCGCTCACCTCGGCACCGGGCGCCCCGGGCACGGCGGTCAGCGGGGCGTCGTGCTCCGGGTCGTCCACGGGGTCCACGGGGTCGTCGCCGCCCTCGGCGACGGTCGCCGGGCCGGTCGCGGCGCCCTCGGCGCGGAGCCCGCCGTCGGAGGTGAACAGAGCGTCGGCGTCGCCGCGCACCGGCTCGTCGTCCGGGTCGGCGCCCGGCCGGCCGGGGGCCGCCTCAGTCGGCGACGGACGGACCCGGCCCGGCGGCACCGGCGGCCGACCGGCGCGCGGCAGCGAGCCGGTCTGTGGGCCACTCACCGTCGGCTGGGGAGCGGTCACCGGCGCGTCCGGTGACCAGCCGGGTTCGGCGACGCCGGCCCGGCCACGGGCAGGCTCCCGCTCCGGACCCTCGGGTCCGGAACGGGACAGGAAGCGGGGCACCGCGCGGGTCCGGGCAGGATCAGACGTCGAGGAGCTCGGTCTCCTTGTTCTTCATCGCCTCGTCGATGGCCGCCACGTGCGTGGCGGTGAGGTCGTCGAGCTCCTTCTCCGCACGGCGCACGTCGTCCTCGCCGGCCTCGCCGTCCTTGGCGATGCGGTCGAGCTCCTCCTTGGAGCGTCGGCGGATGTTGCGGATGGCGACCTTGGCGTCCTCACCCTTGGCCCGCGCCTGCTTGACCAGGTCGCGACGCCGGTCCTCGGTCAGCTGCGGGAAGACCACCCGGATCAGCGTGCCGTCGTTGGTGGGGTTGACCCCGAGGTCGGAGTCGCGGATCGCCCGCTCGATGGCCTGCAGCTGGCTCATGTCGTAGGGCTTGATGACCGCCATCCGCGCCTCGGGCACGGTGATCGAGGCCATCTGCGGCACCGGCGTGTAGGCGCCGTAGTAGTCGACCGCGATCTTGTTGAACATGGACGGCGCGGCGCGGCCGGTGCGCACGGAACCGAGGTCCTCGCGGGCGACCGACAAGGCCTTGTCCATCCGCTCCTCGGCGTCGAGCAGGGTGTCGTCGATCACGGTTCTCTCCTCCTGCGGCGGCTGCCGCCGTGCTGGCCGTCTGGTCGATCGGCATTCCGCCGACCGGTACCCGGGTCGGGGCGCGGCGACCGTCGCCCGTCCGGGAGCCGACCGGTCAGGCCGGCTGGCTGATCAGGGTCCCGATCTTCTCACCTGCGACGGCCCGGGCGATGTTGCCCTCACGCAGCAGGTTGAACACGACGATCGGCATGCGGTTGTCCATGCAGAGGCTGATGGCAGTGGCGTCGGCCACCCCCAGCTGCTTCGCCAGCACCGTGGCATAGTCCAGCTCCTCGTACATGGTGGCGCCGGGGTTGGTCCGGGGGTCGGCGTCGTACACGCCGTCCACGCCGTTCTTGGCCATCAGCAGCACCTGGCAGCCGATCTCCAGCGCGCGCTGCGCGGCGACGGTGTCGGTGGAGAAGTACGGCATCCCGGCCCCGGCGCCGAAGATGACCAACCGGCCCTTCTCCATGTGCCGGACGGCCTTGCGGGGGATGTAGGGCTCGGCGACCTGGCCCATGGTGATCGCGGTCTGCACCCGCGTCTCCAGGCCGATCTGCTCGCAGAACGCCTGCAGCGCGAGCGCGTTCATCACCGTGCCGAGCATGCCCATGTAGTCGGCGTGCCGGCGGTCCATGCCCGCCTCCGCCAGCTGGGCGCCGCGGAAGAAGTTGCCCCCGCCGACCACGACGGCCACCTGGGTGCCGCCGTGCACGACCTCCGCGAGCTGCTCGGCGATGCCGTGCACGATGCCGCCGTCGACCCCGACGCTGCCGCCGCCGAACGCCTCACCGGACAGCTTGAGCAGCACCCGCCGGTAGCCGCTGCCGTCGGTCGGCGCGGAGGCGGCGGGTGCGAAGAGCAGGCCCTCCGGGTTGCTGACGGGGGTCGTGTCGGTCACAGGTGTCCTTCGCGTCGATGTGGTCGGTGATCGATCCTGCCGCATGCCCGGCGCGCGGGCCTCCGCAGCACGGGCCGGACAGGCCACCGGCCCCGCTCCGGGAGGAGCGGGGCCGATGGGGACGTGCTGGAACGGCCCCGTCGCAGGCCGCACCGTGAGGCCCCGTCCAGAGGCTCACCCCGAGCGTGCGAGGGATGCGGGGACGGGGTCCTTCCTCAGGCCTGGCCGACCTCGAACCGGGCGAACCGCTCGACGGTCAGACCGGCGTCGCCGATGACCTGCTTGACGGTGCGCTTCGGCTCGGTGATGGAGGGCTGCTCCAGCAGGACGAAGTCCTTGAAGTAGGAGTTGACCCGCCCCTCGACGATCTTGGCGATCGCCTGCTCGGGCTTGCCCTCCTCCTTCGCCGTCTGCTCGGCGACCCGGCGCTCGGTCTCCACCGTCTCGGCGGGGACGTCCTCGCGGGACAGGTAACGGGGACGGGCCGCGGCGATGTGCATCGCCAGGGCGCGGGCCGCGTCCTCGTCGCCACCGGAGTACTGCACCGCGACACCGATGGCCGGGGGCAGGTCGGTGGCGCGCTTGTGCAGGTAGACGGCGGTGGCGCCCTCGAAGAGCGCGAACCGGGAGAGGACGAGCTTCTCACCGATGCGGGCCGACTCGGACTCGATCAGCTTCTCGACCGTCTGACCGTCGACCTCGGTGGCGAGCAGCGCCGCGACGTCGGCCGGCTTCTGCGCCAGCACGATGTCCAGCAGCTTCTCACCGAGGGCGACGAACTCGGCGTTCTTGGCGACGAAGTCGGTCTCGCAGTCGAGCTCGAGCAGCGCGCCGCCCTTGCTGACCACGATGCCGTTGGTCGTCGAGCGCTCCAGGCGCTTGCCGACGTCCTTGGCGCCCTTGATCCGCAGCAGCTCGACGGCCTTGTCGTACTCGCCGTCGGCCTCGGTCAGGGCCTTCTTGGCGTCCATCATGCCGGCGCCGGTGGCGTCGCGGAGACGCTTGACGTCGGCTGCGGTGAAGGCGGGCATGTCACTTCCTCTGGGGTGGTGTGCTGGGTGCGGACGTGCAGCGGCGCCGCTCCCCGGCCGTGTGGTGACCGGGGAGCGGCGCCGGCGGATCAGCCGTTCTGGGCGCCCTGGGTGCCGGTCTCAGTGCTGCCGGTGGCAGGGACACCCTCGACCGGAGCCACCTCGTCGGCGGTGACGGTCGGCGGGGCGGCCGGGGTCTCGGGCAGCTCCGCGGCCGGGGCGTCACCGGACTGACCGGTGAGCAGCTCGCGCTCCCAGTCGGCCAGCGGCTCGGCCTCGGTACCGGCGGGGGCGCCGTCCTCGGAACGCCCGGCGTTGGCCTGCGCGGCCGAGCGGGCCATCAGGCCGTCGGCGACGGCGTCGGCGATCACGCGGGTGAGCAGCGCGGTGCTGCGAATCGCGTCGTCGTTGCCCGGGATCTTGTAGTCGACCTCGTCGGGGTCGCAGTTGGTGTCGAGGATCGCGACGACCGGGATGCCCAGCTTGCGGGCCTCGCCGACGGCGATGTGCTCCTTCTTGGTGTCCACGACCCAGATGGCGCTGGGCACCTTCTGCATGTCGCGGATGCCGCCGAGGCTGCGCTCGAGCTTGGCCTTCTCGCGGGTCAGGCCCAGCTGCTCCTTCTTGGAGAGGGAGGCCATGACGCCGGTCTGCTCCATGTCCTCCAGCTCCTTCATGCGCTGGAGCCGCTTGTAGACGGTGGAGAAGTTGGTGAGCATGCCGCCCAGCCAGCGCTGGTTGACGTAGGGCATGCCGACGCGGGTCGCCTGCTCGGCGATGACCTCCTGCGCCTGGCGCTTGGTCCCGACGAACATGATCGAACCGCCGTGGGCCACGGTCTGCTTGACGAACTCGTAGGCCTGGTCGATGTAACCCAGCGTCTGCTGGATGTCGATGATGTAGATGCCGTTGCGCTCGGTGAAGATGAACCGCTTCATCTTCGGGTTCCAGCGACGGGTCTGGTGCCCGAAGTGGACCCCGCTGTCGAGCAGGTTCTTCATGCTGACGACTGCCACGTGGCGCCGCCTTCCTTCTCGTGCGCGGGCGGCCGGGGGCCGGGCCGCGCTGTGCCGGTTGTCGCGGGCACCGGGTGGTGCGCCGCCCTGGTGTCCGGATCGCGCCACCGACCCGCCGCGGGGACGGGACCGGGGTGGCGAGCTCCCCGCCGGGCTCGTCGAGGTGCACGAGCAGCGGGACGCGGACACGCGAAGTCGACCCGCCGAGGCGGGCCGCACCGGCAAGCATACGCGGTCGCGCGGGGGGCTCCGCACCGGTCGTCCCCAGCGGTGCCCGCCGTCCACAGCCGGGCTCGCCGGCCGCCACGCGGGCGCCGGTGGCACCAGGGTCGGGAGGGTGTCCGTCGCCCGTCTGCTGATGCTGCTCGTCCTGGTCGCCGGCGCGCTGCTCGGACCCGGGGCGCCGCCGGCGTCGCCGGCTCCTCCCCCGCCCGCCGCTGCTCCCGCGCCCGCCGCTGCTCCCGCGACGACCCCGGCCGGGGTGTGGGGCTGGCCGTTGCCCGGTTCGCCGGAGGTGACCCGGGCGTTCGAGCCGCCGCCGACGCCGTACGCGGCCGGGCACCGGGGCGTGGACCTGCGCGGTGGCAGCGGCGCCCTGGTGCTGTCCGCCGGGGACGGGGTGGTCGCGTTCGCCGGGATGGTGGCCGGGCGGCCGGTGGTGAGCGTCGACCACGCCGGCGGCCTGCGCACCACGTACGAGCCGGTGCAGCCGGCGGTGGCCGCCGGCCAGGCCGTCGGACGTGGCTCGCCCCTCGGCACCCTGGCCGCTGGGCACCCCGGCTGCCCGGTCGAGGCCTGCCTGCACTGGGGCGTACGGCGGGGCGAGACCTACCTGGACCCGCTCGCCCTGCTGCGCCCGCCGCGGATCAGCCTGCTGCCGTGGGGGTGACCCGGGCGCCGTGGGGTTACCGTCCGGGCGTGCGCTGGCGACGGAAGAAGGAGTCCGGACCGGGAGAACAGGACGGTGGCCAGGTGCTGCGCGACCTGCAGGCGGTCATCGACCGGTTCGGCTGGGCGGTGCTGCACGGCGGCGGGTCCCCGGGCGAGCCGCGGTGGTCCCACACCGTGGGCCTGACCAGGCTCGGCCACCCCGAGGTGATCGTGACCGGGCTGCCGTTCGAGGCCGGGGAGAAGTACCTGAACCTGGTGGGCGAGGCCGTGCGGGCCGGCACCCGCTTCACGCCGGACGCCGTGACGACGACGCTCACCGACGCCGACTCCCCCGTGGTCTTCCTGGCCGTGGCCGACACCGGCCGGCTGCCGATGGCCGAACAGCTCTACGGCTCGGTCGACGCGCTCCAGCTGGTGTGGCCCGACTCCCAGGGCACGCTGCCCTGGGAGTCGGGGCACCGCAACCCACCGACCGCGCAGCCGCTGCTGGGGCCGCGCCCCGGCGAGCAGGGCGACTGACCGGGCGCGCAGTGTCGGAGCACCTCCGGCGCGGGCGCCCCTGGCCCGGACCCGGCTCGCGGATCAGTCGCCGTCGGGCTCGGAGACCAGGTGCACGATCGCGGCCGGGCTGCTGATCCAGAAGGCCGGGGTCTCGCCCAGCGGCTCGATCTCGTCGCACCGGGCCACCCCCTCCGCCGCGGCCAGGTGCTGCGCCGCCGCAGCCGGGTCGTCACACGTCAGCTGCAACCAGATCTCGGCCTGGCTGACCCCCGCCACCCGGTCGATCCACAACCGGTTCGCGCCGAACTGGAAGCCGACCGAGGGCGGCCCCGACTCGAAGGGGTTCTCAATCTCCGGCAGGCCGACCGTGTCCCGGTAGAAGCGGACGGTCTGCTCCCACTGGTGCGGCGGCACCTTCATCGCGATGTTGCGTCCTCCCGCGAACCCCACCGGTCGGTCCGTGCTCATGCGCTGCGCCTCCCGCTGCTGGCTGTCCTGCGCAGCGTGGCACGAGGTGGGGCAGCCGGTGGACGGTCAGCTCGCGGCGCGGTGCCCGGTCAGCGGGCGAAGTCCCGGTGTCGGGATCCGCGTCAGCGGCGGACGAGCGGCCGGTGGCCTCAGACGATGTCGACGAGCTTGGTGCGCAGCTGGAGCACGGCCTTGGTGTGCAGCTGGCAGATGCGGCTCTCGGTCACCCCGAGGACCCGGCCGATGTCGGCCAGGGTGAGCCCCTCGAAGTAGTACAGGCTCACCACCACCTTCTCCCGGTCGGGGAGCTGCTCGACCGCGCGGGCCAGCAGCTGCCGCGCCTCCCCGTGCTCGGCCATCGCCTGCGGGTCGAGTGCGCTGGTGTCCTTGAGCGTGTCGACCAGGCGCGGGGCGGAGCCGTCGTCGTCGACGAGCAGCTCGTCGAGGGCGACGACGTTGACCAGGGACAGCTGGCCGAGGAACTTGCGGATCTCCTCGACGTCCATCTCCATCTCCGCCGCGATCTCCTCCTCGCTCGGGCTCCGCTGGAGCCGGCTCTCGAGGGCGGCGATGGTGCGCTCGAACTGACGCGCCTTCATCCGCACCGACCGCGGGATCCAGTCGGTGGAGCGGAGCTCGTCGATGATCGCGCCGCGGATGCGTGACATCGCGTAGCTCTCGAACTTGATCTCCCGCGACGGCTCGAAGCGGGTGATCGCGTCGATCAGCCCGAAGGTGCCGTAGGAGACCAGGTCGGCCTGCTCGACGTGCGCGGGCAGGCCGCTGCCGACCCGGCCGGCGACGTACTTGACCAGCGGCGCGTAGTGCAGGATCAGCCGGTCGCGCAGACCGGTCTCCCGGTCGACGGCGTAGCGGGCCCAGAGGTCGGCGACCGCCGCGTCCGGGTCGTCGCTCGCCCCGAGCTGGTGGACCGTCGCCTCAGACACCTGCATCCCCCTGATCGCCAGTCGCGCTTCGCGCACCCTTGCCGTCCCCACTGTCTCAGGCCCGCGGATGGGCCTGCGCGTGGACAGCACGCAGCCGCTCGACCGTCACGTGCGTGTAGACCTGCGTGGTCGCGAGGCTAGCGTGCCCCAGCAGCTCCTGGACCGACCGCAGGTCGGCACCGCCCTCCAGCACGTGCGTGGCCGCGGAGTGCCGCAGCCCGTGCGGGCCGATGTCCGGCGTCCCGGGTGCGGCCTGGACCGCGGCGTGCACGATGCGTCGCGCCTCCCGCGCGTCCAGCCGGCCACCACGGGCGCCCAGCAGCAGCGCCGGCCCGCTGGTCGGGGTGGCGAGCGCGGGCCGGCCCTCCGTCGACCACGTCTCCAGCGCCTGGGCCGCCGGTGCACCGAACGGCACGCTGCGCTCCTTGCGCCCCTTGCCGAACACCCGGAGCAGCCGCCGGCCCCGGTCGACGTCGTCGACGTCCAGGCCGACCAGCTCCCCCACCCGGATGCCGCTGGCGTACAGCAGCTCGAGCACCAGCAGGTTGCGCAGTCGGAGGGCAGTGACCGTCGTGTCCTCGGCCTCGGCGGCGGGGTGGGCGGCCTGCTCGAGCACGGCGCGCGCCTGCTCCGCGCCCAGCACGCCGGGCAGGGTGCGGTGCGCCCGGGGGCTGGCCAGCCGGAGGCCCACGTCCTCGGCCACCTGGCCGCTGCGGCGCAGGTGGGCGGTGAACGAGCGCGCCGAGGCCGACCGGCGGGCGGTGGTGGACCGGCTGTCGCCCCGGGTGCGGCCGGCGGCCAGCCAGCTGCGCAACGTGGCGAGGTCGAGGTCGGCGGGGGTGGTCCCCTGCCGGCGGGCCAGGTGGTCCAGCAGCGAGACGACGTCACCGACGTAGCCCCGCACGGTGTGGGTCGAGAGGTCCCGCTGCATGCGCAGGTGCTCCTCCCAGGCGTCCAGCGACTCGGCGAGGGCAGGGGGCAGCGCCGCCCGCAGCTCCGCCGTCCCCGCCATGGGGGCAGCGTCCGTGCCGGAACGGGGCCGGTCAACGGGGCGCGCCGGTCCCGGGTTTCGGCGGGGGGTGCAGCCGCCAGCCGGTGCCGGTCCACTGGACCAGGTCGGCGAGCTCCAGCGCCGGCAGCACCCGCAGCACGTCCAGGACGTCGCAGCCGGCCACCGCCGCGAGACGTTCGGGGGTGACGCCGGTGCGGACCGGGCAGGCGTCCAGCACCCGCCGGGCCACGTCGGACAGCTCGTCCCGGGCGGTGTCCGGCCGCTCCGGCGGGGTGGCGAGGTCGGTACCCAGCGACCCGACCCGTTCGATCACCTGCGCCGCGGTGGTCACCAGCCGGGCCGTGCGCAGCTCGTCGCGGAGCAGCTCGTGGCAGCCCACCGACATCGCACTGGTGACCGGGCCGGGCACCACCATCAGCGCCCGGCCCAGGTCGTCGGCCCGGTGGGCGGTGGCCAGCGCGCCGGACCTCGCTGCCGCCTCGACCACCACCGTGCCCCGGGTCAGGGCGGCGATCAGCCGGTTGCGCACCAGGAACCGGTGGCGCAGCGGTGCGCAGCCCGGCGGCCACTCGCTCACCAGCAGGCCGCCGTCCAGCAGCCGGGAGAACAGGGCGGAGTGCGACGCCGGGTAGGCCCGGTCGACGCCGCAGGCGAGCACGGCGACGGTGGGGGCACCGGCGGCCAGCGCCCCGCGGTGAGCGGCGGCGTCGATCCCGTAGGCGCCGCCGGAGACGGTGGTCCACCCCCGCTCCCCCAGGCCGTGGGCCAGTTCACCGGCCACGTGCTCGCCGTACGCCGTCGCCGCCCGTGATCCGACCAGGGCCACCGAGCGGTCGACCACGTCGGCCAGCGCCCCGTCACCCCGCACCCACAGCGCCAGCGGCGGGACCGGCGTCCGCCGTCGGTCGAGCCCTCGGTCATCGGCGATCTGCGCGGTCGCCACGGTCAGGCAGTGCAGGGCCAGCGCCGGCCACTCGTCGTCCTCGGGCACGACCAGGCGCGCACCACACCGCTCGGCCCGCCTCAGGTCGGCCAGGCTGGCGTCGTCGGCGACCCGGGCACCGGCGACCGCCTGCACGCGGGGTGGGGCGGTCCCGGCCCGGAGGGCGGCCACCGCCTCGACCGGACCGACCCGCTCGACGAACCGCCACGCCTCCACCGACCCGGGCTCCATCGCCCGGCTGAGCCAGGCCCGCGCCCGGCGGGCCGCCGGACCCGCGGTACCTGCGTGGTCCTCGGTCGGTCCGCTGCGCAGGTCGGCCACCAGCTCGTCGGGGCTCCCGGCGGTCATGCCGCCGCCCGCTGCAGGCGCATGCCGAGGGCCTCGGCGACCTCGTCGGAGCCGGGCACCGTGCGTCCGGCCAGGTCGCTCAGCGTCCAGGCGACCCGCAGCACCCGGTCGAACCCGCGGACCGACAGCGAGCCCCGTTCCAGGGCCCGCTCCGCCAGCGACAGCGCCCGCCGGGGCACCGGCCACCGCTCGCGCAGCAGCCGGCCGGGGACCGCGCTGTTCAGGGTGAACCCGGTGCCGGCCAGCCGGGCCGCGGCGGCGGCGCGCGCGGCGCCCACCCGCCGGGCCACCACCTGCGTCGACTCCGGCGGCGCGACGCCGTCCAGCCAGGCGGCGCGGCTCACCGCCGGCAGCGTGACCCGCAGGTCGATCCGGTCGAGCAAGGGGCCGGAGAGCCGGGACTGGTAGCGCCGGCGCTCCAGCGGGCTGCATGTGCAGGCCGTGTCGCCGGCCGCGCTCGCGCAGGGGCACGGGTTGGCGGCGAGCACCAGCTGCGTCCGGCAGGGGAAGGTGGCCGAGCCGTTCGCCCGGTGGATGGTGACCTCGCCGCGTTCCAGCGGCTGGCGCAGCGTGTCGAGCACGGCCCGCGGGAACTCCAGCGCCTCGTCCAGGAAGAGCACCCCCAGGTGGGCGCGGCACAGCGCGCCGGGGCGGATCTGGCCCGAGCCGCCCCCGACCAGCGCGGCCATCGTCGCCGAGTGGTGCGGTGACTCGAAGGTGGGCCGCCGGACCAGCGGCGCTCCCGGGGGAAGGGTGCCGGCGACGGACGCGATCGCGGTGACCTCCATCGCGGCCCGCTCGTCCAGCGGCGGCAGCAGGCCCGGCAGCCGCTCGGCCAGCATCGTCTTCCCCGCCCCGGGCGGGCCGGTGAGGAACAGGTGGTGGCCCCCGGCGGCGGCGACCTCCACCGCCCGGCGCCCGGCGGTCTGGCCGACGACGTCGGCCAGGTCGGGGCCCGCCGGCTCGGGAGCCGCCGGCGCACGGACGTGGACCGGGATGGCCGCGCCCCCGGCCAGGTGGGCGACGACCTGCCGCAGGGTCCGGGCGGCCAGCACCTCGATCCCCTCGACCAGCGCCGCCTCGTCGGCGTTGTCGGCCGGCACCACGACCTGCCGGTGCCCGGCGCGGGCGGCGGCCAGCACCGCGGGGAGCACCCCGCGGACCGTCCGCAGCGACCCGTCCAGGCCCAGCTCACCGAGCAGCACCAGCTCGCGCACCCGCTCGGCGGGGACCACGCCGGCGCCGGCGAGCACCGCCACGGCGAGGGCGAGGTCGAACCCACTGCCCTGCTTCGGCATCGCCGCCGGCGACAGCCCGATCGTCACCCGGCGCAGCGGGAAGTCGTGCCCGCTGTTGACGACCGCCGCACGCACCCGGTCGACCGACTGGCGCACGACGGCGTCGGGCAGGCCGACCAGCACCACCGTGGGCACCCCGGCGGCGAGGTCGACCTCGACCTCCACCATGGCGCCGCGCACGCCGACCAGCCCCACCGACCAGGTCCTCGCCAGCGCCATCAGAACGCGTTCCGCAGGTGCGCCACGCGGGCCGGCCCGTCGACCGGGACGTGCACCCCGACGACGTCGAAGCGCAGATCGGGTGCGTGGTGGTCGTGCGCGGCGAGCCAGGCGCGGGCCAGCTGGCGCAACCGGCGCCGCTTGCCGGCGGTCACCGCCTCCACGGCGTGACCGAAGCCGGTGCCGCGCCGGGTCTTCACCTCGCAGAAGACGATCGCGTCGCCGTCGCGGGCGACGACGTCGAGCTCACCGTGGCGGCAGCGCCAGTTCCGGTCGAGCACCTGCATACCGGCGTCGGTGAGCAGCCGGACGGCCACCCGCTCGCCGTAGGCGCCGAGGGCGGCTCGTGGGGTCGGGGTCGGAGACACCCCTCGACCCTGGGTCCGGCGCAGGGAGCGGACCAGCGCCGCACCGGATCTGTGGACAGCCGGTGCGGCTGTGGACGACGAACCGCCGGTCGGCCCCCCGCCGGGCAGCCTGGCCGGGTGCGCGCGGCGGGATCAGGGCAGGCAGGGTCAGGGCAGACGCGGGCTGTCCGGCAACTCGAGGTCGGGCTTGTCCAGCTCCTCGACGTTGACGTCCTTGAACGTCACCACCCGCACGTTCTTCACGAACCGCGCCGGCCGGTACATGTCCCAGACCCACGCGTCGGTGAGGGTGAGCTCGAAGAACACCTCACCGCCGGCGTCCCGGACCTGCAGGTCGACGCTGTTGGCCAGGTAGAACCGCCGCTCGGTCTCCACCACGTAGGAGAACTGGCGGACGATGTCCTTGTACTCGCGATAGAGCTGCAGCTCCATCTCGGTCTCGTACTTCTCGAGGTCCTCGGTGCTCATCGCGTGTGCTCCACGAGTGCCGGCGTGGGCAGGCCGGCGCGGTGGTCGGCAGCCCGCGGGATGGATCCGGAGACGAGCTCCGGGAGGTCGTTCGACTGGGCGGGCACGGGTCCATCATCGGGCATGGCCCGCCTCGTCGGCAGCGCCGGTGCCCGCGCGGCGTGCGCGTCCCGCGCCCGGGCCACGTTGACGAACCGCGTCCGGTGCTCCGGACAGGGGCCGTGCTCGTCGAGCGCGGCGCTGTGCGCCTCGGTGATGTAGCCCTTGTGCACGTCGAAGCCGTAGGCGGGGAACCGCTCGTGCAGCTCGAGCATCATCCGGTCCCGGGTGACCTTGGCCAGCACGGAGGCCGCGGCCACGCAGGCGGCGACCCGGTCGCCCTTCCAGACCGCCAGCGAGGGCTGGGCCAGGCCGCTGACCGGGAAGCCGTCGGTGAGCACGTACTCCGGGCCGGGGTCCAGGGCGTGCACCGCCCGGCGCAACGCCTCGATGTTGGTCACGTGCATGCCCCGGGCGTCGAGCTCGGGCACGGGGATGACGACGACCGACCAGGCGAGCGCCCGCTGGACGACCTCGGCGTGGACCTGCTCCCGGGTGGCCGGGGTGAGCAGCTTGGAGTCGGCCAGCCCGGGCACTCGGCCACGGCGGCCGGCCGGCAGCACGCAGGCGGCCGCGACGAGGGGGCCGGCGCAGGCTCCGCGCCCGGCCTCGTCGGCGCCGGCGATCGCGGCGAACCCGCGGCGGCGGAGGGAGCGCTCCATCTCCCAGAGGGTGTCCGACGCCTCCGCGGCGGACACGCCCCGGGAGCGGGGAGCGGTCGGGGTGGATCGGGCAGGCATCGACTGCCGACCCTACGACGCCGGAGGGACGTCGTGGCACACGGACCGGACGGCGGCGCACCGGGTACGGTCCGGACACACCACGGTCCGGACACACCACGGACCCGGACACACCACGGACCCGGACACACCACGAGCCGGTCCGCGGGGGAACGGGGACCGGCTCGTGGCGGGCGAGCGTGGTCGGCAGGTGCCGACCAGCCCGGCCTGCCGGGGCGTGGGGGGACGTCCCGGCCGTCGGGGTCGGGTCGAGGACGGCGGGCGCGATGCCCGGCTCGTCCGCGGCCCGCCGGATCAGACGGTGGCGGTGAAGCTGTGGGCGCCGCAGGTGCAGCCCGGGTTGCGGGCGGAGAGCACCAGCGACACGGCGTGCGCACGGTCGCGGGCGCCGAGCTTGCGCAGGATCGCCTTGACGTGGGACTTGACGGTGTCCTCGCTGATGAACAGGTTCCGGCCGATCTGCCGGTTGGACTGCCCCTGGAGGAGCTCGTCCAGGACGTCGGACTCGCGGCGGGTCAGCGGCACCTCGGGGGCCAGCGGCTTGGCGACCGGCTCGGCCCCGCCCTCGGTGCGGCGGATCTGCGGGTCGACGACGGTGCGCCCGGCGCGGGCCGCGAGCACCGCCCAGCCCAGCAGCGTGGGCGAGGTGTTCATGAGCAGGTAGCCGCGGACGCCGGCGGCCAGCGCCTCGTTGACCACGGCGGGGTCCTCGGAGGTGGCGATGGCGACGATCGCGATCTGCGGGTAGCGGCGGCGCAGGTCGCGGCAGGCGTTGAGCGTCGCGGCCCGGCCGGCGCCCAGCTCGACGACGACGGCGTCGGGGCGGGCGGAGTCGGCGAGGGTCAGCGCGCGGCGGGGCTCCCCGGGGGTGCCCACCGCCTGCATGCCGGCGGTTTCGTTGATCATGCCGATCAGCCCGCGGCGCAGAACCGGGGCGTCCGCGAGGATCATGACGCGGGTGACGCCGCGCGTGGTGCTCGCCATGGGTGCAGACACTGTCTGACTCTCCGTTCGGGTCTGATGACTCTCTGCGATGTACATCGACCGGGTGAACGGATTGCTTGAACAACTTCCGCAAACTTCTTCGCGGGACGCGCGCAGATCATGCCGAAAGGCGCATCAGAAGGGTCGCCGAGCGTGCCCGGAGGACGGCGCGCCTGCTCGACAGTGGCCCGGAGGAGCCTCCGGGGCGGGACCGTCAGCCGGCCGAGGAGCCCCGCGCCGGCCGGGTCTGCGCGGGCCGGCGCACGCGCCGCCAGCCGGTGCGGGGCGGACGCCGGGACGGGCCTGCCGCCCGGGCCCGGCGCAGCCTGCGCCGCCGTCGCCAGGCGGTCAGCGGCACGGCGCCGGCCAGCCCCAGGACGTAGGGCACCGCGACCGCCGCACCCCCCTGGATCGGGAGCCCCGCGGGGGCGGCTGCCGCGTCGGCCTGGATGTCCGGGTCGTCGATGAGACCGAACCGGTCCAGCGGCCAGACGATGACCGCGGCCTTGCCGATCACGTCGTCCACGGCGACCGTGCCGGCGTACTTGTCGCCGCTGTGCTCGACGGAGTCGGACGACGCCGAGCGGTGGTCGCCCATCACCCACAGCCGCCCCTCGGGGACGACGACCGGGGAGAACGCCCGCGACTCGATCGGGTTGTTCTCGTAGATGTAGGGCTCCTCCAGCGGTTCCCCGTCGACGGTGACCCGGCCCTCCGGGTCGCAGCAGGCGACCTCCTGGCCCTCGGTGGCGATGACCCGCTTGACGTAGTCGTCCTCGCTGGGCGGGGCGACGCCGATCGCCCGGCCCAGGGTCAGCAGCGCCCCGGTGAACCAGTTGCTCGGCTCCTCGACGGTGATCTCCGGGGACCAGGTGTCCGGCCCGCGGAAGACCACGACGTCACCGGGCTCCGGCTCGCCGAACCAGTAGGGCACCTTGTTCACCAGCACGCGGTCCCCGGTGCAGCCGGGGCAGCCGTGCAGCGTCTGCTCCATCGAGCCCGACGGGATGAAGAAGGCCTGCACCAGGAAGGTCTTCACCAGCAACGCCAGGACGAAGGCGATGACCAGCAGCACCGGCAGCTCGCGCAGCAGGGAGCCCTTCTTCGCCGGTGGGCGCCCCGTGCGCTCCCCTGCCGCGGTGCCGCCCGGATCAGGCCCGTCGGGCCGGCGGGAGCCCACCTCCGGGGAGGGCGGGGAGTCCGGGGTCTCGTCCCGCTGGGGACGGCCGGCGGACGAGTCGTCGGGCCCGTGCGTGCTCATCGCCGCTCAGCGTACGGTCCGCGCGCCACCCTGCCCGACAGAGCGCCGGGCCGCCGTCACCGCACAGCCGCCCGACAACGGGAACGGGGCCGGCTGCCCATGGCAGCCGGCCCCGTTCGGTGCCGAGACGCTGAGATCAGCGCGCGACGACCTCGCGCTTCTCCTTGATCTTGGCGGCCTTGCCGCGCAGCTCACGGAGGTAGTACAGCTTCGCCCGGCGGACGTCACCGCGGGTGAGCACCTCGATCTTCTCGACGACCGGGGTGTGCACCGGGAAGGTGCGCTCCACGCCGACGCCGAAGCTGACCTTGCGGACGGTGAAGGTCTCGCGGATCCCGCCGCCCTGGCGCCGGATGATGACGCCCTGGAAGACCTGGACGCGCGAGCGGTTGCCCTCGATGACCCGCACGTGCACCTTCACGGTGTCCCCGGGGCGGAAGTCGGGGATGTCGTTGCGCAACGACGCGGCGTCGAGGGCGTCCAGGGTGTTCATCGCAGCAGTCCTCAGGATCTAGGGAACTCGTCGTGTAACGGGCAGCGGGGTCCCGGTGAGTCCGTACCGGGGGGCCGCGCTCCACCACCCGCGTCGTCGTCCGTGACCTCGTGCAGGACGTGGTCAGGGGGACGTCGTCGTCAGGTGCGGAGCCACTGTCGACAGGAGCCGACGGCGTGCAGCAGCTCTCTACTGTGCCACATCTTCAGCCGACGATGCGCGGCGGCCCCGTCCACGGGCCCGCGAGCAGCTGCGGGAGCGCGTCGGCGAGGTCGCGCGGGGCGAACGCCGCCCCACCCGCGGCGATCTCCGCGACGCTCCACCAGCGGTGCGGCTCGTCGGCGAGCAGCTCCAGCTCGGTGCGCCCGGCCACGTCCACGACGTGCCGGACGTCGCGCAGCACGAAGAACGTCTCGCGCGAGTCGATCTCCTGCTCACCCCAGCGGCCCAGGTGCCGGCGCAGCCACACCGGACCCTCCAGTTCGGCGGGGTCGGCGCGCAGGCCGGTCTCCTCGGCGAGCTCCCGGACGGCGGCCGTGCGCAGGTCCTCGCCGTCCTCCACTCCCCCGCCGGGCGTGTACCAGAACAGCACCTCGCCGGGGACGGCGTCCGGGCCGGTGAGCCGCGCGCCGAGCAGCAGCACCCGCTGCGCCGGGTCGAGCACCAGCACGCGGGCGGTCGGCCGCACCCAGGGCCGGTCCGTCACGGCTGGGTCCTCACGGCTGGGGGTCGGCGTCCAGCGCGGCCCGGTCGGCCGCCGACAGGGCCTCGGTCGGCAGCGCGGCGAGCAGGTCGGGACGGCGGTCGGCGGTACGCCGGAGTGACTGCGCGCGCCGCCAGCGGGCGATGGCCGCATGGTCGCCGGAGAGCAGCACCGGCGGCACGTCCTGGCCGCGCCAGCTGGCCGGGCGGGTGTAGGAGGGTCCTTCGAGCAGCCCGTCGGCGTGCGAGTCGAACTCCACCGACTCGGCGTTGCCGACGACGCCGGGGATCAGCCGGGTGACCGCCTCGACCATGACCAGCACCGCGGACTCCCCGCCGGCGAGGACGTAGTCGCCGATGGAGACCTCCGAGACCGGGCCCGCCGAGGCCGCCCAGTCCGCGACCCGCTGGTCGATGCCCTCGTAGCGGCCGCAGGCGAAGACCAGGCCGGGTTCGGTGGCCCACTCGGCAGCGACCGCCTGGGTGAAGGGCCGGCCCGCCGGGGTGGGCACGACCAGCCGGGTGCCCGCCGGCCGGACCGCCTCCAGCGCCCGGGCCCAGGGCTCGGGGCGCATGACCATGCCGGGGCCGCCGCCGTACGGGGCGTCGTCGACCGTGCGGTGGACGTCGTCGGTCCACTGCCGCAGGTCGTGCACCCCGATGCTGACCAGCCCGCGCTCGGCGGCCTTGCCCAGCAGCGACTGGCGCAGCGGCGCCAGGTACTCGGGGAAGATCGAGACGACGTCGACGCGGAAGCTCACAGGTCGAGCAGCCCCTCGGGCGGGTCGACGACGAGCCGGCCACCGGCGACGTCGACCGTCGGCACCATGGCCGCGACGAACGGCACGAGCAGCTCGCGGCCGTCGGTGCGCCGCACGACCAGCAGCTCGGCGCCCTCGTGCCGCACGGCGGTCACCTCGCCCAGCGGCGTCCCGTCGGTCAGCTCGGCGGCCAGGCCGACCAGCTGGTGGTCGTAGAACGAGTCCGGGTCGTCGAGCTCGGGCAGCGCGTCGACCGGGACGAGCAGCTGCGTGTTGCGGAGCGCGTCCGCGGCCTCGCGGTCGGCGATCACCGCGCCGTCGGGGCGGGACAGGGTCAGCAGCAGCGTGCCGCTGTGCCAGCGCATCCCGGCGACGGTGAGCGGGCCGCGGGAGGGCGGGTCGGTGAGCAGCACCGACCCGGGGGCGAACCGCAGGTCGGGGTCGTCGGTGCGCACCTCGACGGTGACCTGACCACGGACACCGTGGGGCCGGCCGATGCGGCCGACCACCACGGTGTCGGGGTGTGCGGGGGTGGCGCCTGCGGCGCCGGGAGTGCTCAGCGCCCGTCGGTGTCGACGACGTCGACCCGAAGGCCGCGGCCGCCGACACCGGTCATGACCTGGCGCAGCGCCTTGGCGGTGCGCCCGCCGCGGCCGATGACCTTGCCGAGGTCGTCGGGGTGCACCCGGACCTCGAGGGTCTTGCCGCGGCGGCCGTTGACCATGTCGACCACGACGTCGTCGGGGTTGTCGACGATGCCCTTGACCAGGTGCTCGAGCGCTTCTTCGAGCACGTCTTACTCGGCAGCAGGCGTCTCGGCGGCGTCCGCGGCCGGGGCGTCGGCAGCGGCGTCGGCCTTGGGAGCGGCCTTCTTGCGCGGGGTGGTCGCCTCGGTCGTCGGCTCGTCGGCGGCGGCGCGGGCGGCCTCCTCGTAGAGGGCCTTCTTGTCCGGCTTGGGGGCCGCGACCTTCATCGGGGCCGGAGCCGGCTCGCCCTTGAACTTCTGCCAGTCACCGGTGACCCGGAGGATGGCGGCGACGGCCTCGGTCGGCTGGGCGCCGACACCGAGCCAGTACTGCGCGCGCTCGCTGTCGACCTCGATGAAGGACGGGTCCTCCTTCGGGTGGTACTTGCCGATCGTCTCGATCGAGCGACCGTCCCGCTTGGTGCGGGCGTCGGCGACGACGATGCGGTAGTACGGCGCGCGCATCTTGCCCAGGCGCATGAGCTTGATCTTGGTGGCCACGGTGTGTGGTGTGCTCCTCGAACGTGTGTGGTTGCCCGCCGGACGGTCGCGTGGGGGTACGCCGGGGCGAGGCGATGGACACGGGCGGGGATGGTGAGAGGGCCACCCGCCGCCGTGTTCGACAGACCATGATGCCAGACGCGAGGGAAGAGCTCATGACCGCTGCCGGACCCCTGCACCACATCGAGCTGTGGGTGCCCGATCTCGCCCGTGCGGAACGATCCTGGGGGTGGCTGCTGACCGCCCTGGGCGCCGCACCGTTCCAGTCGTGGCCGCACGGCCGGTCCTGGCGCTGGGCGGAGGGCGGCTACCTCGTCATCGAGCAGTCCCCGGCGCTGACCGGCGACCGGCACGACCGCCGCGCTCCGGGGCTCAACCACCTGGCGTTCTGGGTGCACGACCTGGACGCGCTGGTCGCCGAGGCCCCCGCCCACGGCTGGTCGCTGTTGTTCGCCGACCGGCACCCGTTCGCCGGCGGTCCCGAGCACCGGGCCGCCTACCTGGCCGACGGCGACGGCTACGAGGTGGAACTGGTGCCCTCGTCGCCGGACTCCGCGGCCACCAGGAACCCGCCCCAGCCGTCGTAGCGGCCCCCGTGCCGCTCGACGATGCCGACCACCTCACGGGTGAAGCCGGCCGCGGTCTCGTGGTCGACCGCCGTCATGGCGCTGAACTCGAGCCACACGGTGAGCAGCCGGCGGTACAGCCCGTCGACCCGGTAGCCGGCCCCGGTGAGCTCCTCCCCGGCCGCCACCGCCGCCCTCCGGCTCCGGAAGGCGGCGGTGTGGTCGATCGGCCGGGGCGCGTGCACCTGGTCGCCGTGGCCGAGGTTCGCCTCGACCGTCTCGGCGGTCAGCCGCAGCTGCTCGTCGAGCGACCGCTCAGCCACGGACGGCGGCGAGGACCGCGTCGACCGCATCGGCCACCGCGACCTCGGACCGCTCCCCCGTCGCCCGGTCGCGCACCTCGACGACGCCGTCGGCCAGCCCACGGCCCACGGTGACGATCGTCGGCATGCCCAGCAGCTCGGCGTCCTTGAACTTGACCCCGGGCGACACCTTCGGCCGGTCGTCGAAGAGCACCGTGACCCCGGCGTCGACCAACTGGCCGGCGAGGGACTCTGCGTACTCGAAGACGGCGGCGTCCTTGCCGGTGGCCACCAGGTGGACGTCGGCCGGCGCGACCGACCGCGGCCAGCGCAGGCCCAGCTCGTCGTGGGTGGACTCGGCGATGGCGGCCACCGCCCGGGAGACCCCGATGCCGTAGGAGCCCATGGTGACGGTGACGAGCTTGCCGTTCTCGTCGAGCACCTTCAGGTCCAGCGCCTCGGCGAACTTGCGGCCCAACTGGAAGATGTGGCCCATCTCCACGCCGCGGGCGAGCTCCAGGGGTCCGGAGCCGTCGGGCGCCGGGTCGCCGGGGCGCACCTCGGCGGCCTCGATGGTGCCGTCCCAGGTGAAGTCGCGCCCGGCCACCAGGTCGAACACGTGCTTGCCCGGCTCGTTGGCGCCGGTGATCCAGCGGGTGCCCGGCACGACCCGCGGGTCGACCAGGTAGCGGATCTTCGACTCGCTCTCGCTGCCCAGCACCTGCGGGCCGATGTAGCCCTTGACCAGCGCGGGGTTGCCGGCGAAGTCGGTGAACGGCTCCACCTCCGAGGGGTGGACCACGGCCTCGAGGCGTTTGGCGTCGACCTCCCGGTCGCCGGGCAGGCCGATGATCAGCGGTTCCCGGGTGCCGTCGGGGTGCACGAGCGTGACGACCACGTTCTTCAGCGTCGACGCGGCGGTGTACCCGGCGTCGGGGAAGAGCTGGTTGGCCGCCGCCACGAGCGTCTCGATGGTCGGGGTGTCGGGGGTGTCCTCGACGTGCGCGTCGGGCAGGCCGTCGAACGGGACGGCGTCCGGGGCGACGGTGGTGACCGCCTCGACGTTGGCCGCGTAGCCGCCGGGCGACCGCACGAAGGTGTCCTCGCCGATGTCGGTCGGGTGCAGGAACTCCTCGCTCGCCGATCCCCCCATGGCACCCGACATCGCCGCGACGATCACGTAGTCGAGGCCGAGCCGGTCGAAGATCCTGATGTAGGCCTCGCGGTGCGCCTGGTAAGAGCGCTCGAGGCCGGCGTCGTCGACGTCGAAGGAGTAGCTGTCCTTCATGGTGAACTCACGGCCGCGGAAGAGCCCGGCCCGGGGCCGCGCCTCGTCCCGGTACTTGGTCTGGATCTGGTAGAGCGAGAGGGGCAGGTCCTTGTAGGAGCCGTAGAGGTCCTTCACCAGGAGGGTGAACATCTCCTCGTGGGTGGGCCCGAGCAGGAAGTCGTTGCCGCGGCGGTCCTGCAGCCGGAAGAGGTTGGGGCCGTACTCGGTCCAGCGGCCGGTCGCCTCGTAGGGCTCGCGCGGCAGCAGCGCCGGGAAGTGCACCTCCTGCGCGCCCATCGCGTCCATCTCCTCGCGGACGATGCGCTCGACGTTGCGGAAGACCCGCCAACCCAGCGGCAGCCAGGTGAACCCGCCCGGCGCCGCCCGCCGGATGTAGCCGCCCCGGGCGAGCAGCCGGTGGCTGGGGACCTCGGCGTCGGCCGGGTCGTCGCGCAGCGTGCGCAGGAACAGGGAGGACATCCGAAGGAGCACGGGACGAGTGTCCCAGGCGTCCGCGGGACGCCGTCCACGGGTTTGGCCGGGGCGTCCTCCTGGCTCACCGTGGGGGGGGGGGGGGGGGGGGCGGCCCCCGGCGCGCGCGCCCCCGACCCCCCCCCCCCCACCCCCCCCCCCCCCGCCGCCCCCCACGATCAGGTCACCTGATCCCGGGCCGTCTGGCGCCGGGGCCGCGGCCGCCGGCTCAGCCGACGACGTGGCCGCGGAGGACCAGTCGTTGCGGTCGCTGCAACGTGTCCAGCTCGGTGCGCGGGTCGGCCTCGTAGACGACGAGGTCGGCCGGCGCCCCCTCCTCGACACCGGGCAGCCCGAGCCACTCCCGCGCCGCCCAGGACGCCGCGGCAACCGCCGCCTCGGCCGGCAGCCCGGCGGCGTGCAGCGCCCGCACCTCGTCGGCGATGACGCCGTGGTCGATGCCACCGCCGGCGTCGGTGCCGGCGAACACCGGCACACCGGCCTCGTACGCGGCCCGCACCACGGCCCCGGCCCGTGCGTACAGCCGCCGCATCGTGGAGGCGTAGGCGGGGAACTTCTGCTCCCCCGCCGCCGCGAAGCCGGGGAAGTTCTCCACGTTGACCAGGGTGGGGACGACGGCGGTGCCGCGCGCCGCCATCTGCCCGACCAGCTCCTCGGTCAGCCCGCTGCCGTGCTCGATGCAGTCGATGCCGGCGCCGATGAGGTCGGGCAGCGCGTCGGTGCCGAAGGTGTGCGCGGTGACCCGGGCGCCCTCCTCGTGGGCGGCGGCGATCGCCGCGGCCACGACGTCGGCCGGCCACTCCGGCGCCAGGTCGCCCACGCCGCGGTCGATCCAGTCGCCGACCAGCTTCACCCAGCCGTCACCCCGCCGGGCCTGCACCCGGACCTGCTCGACGAGGTCGGCCGGCTCCAGCTCGAGGGCGAGCCCGGGGATGTACCGCCGGGTCGCGGCGAGGTGCCGGCCGGCCCGGATCACCCGCGGCAGGTCCTCGTGGTCGTCGAGCACCCGGGTGTCGACCGGTGAACCGCAGTCGCGCAGCAGCAGCACGCCGGCGTCCCGCTCGGCGAGGGCCTGGGCGCGCAGCCCGTCGAGGTCGCCGACGTGCTCACCGCCGTGGCCGAGGCCGACGTGGCAGTGCGCGTCGACCAGGCCGGGCAGCACGAACCCGTCCCGGCTGACCGTCTCGGCGCCGGGGACGGGCTCGAAGGTGATCCGCCCGTCGCGCACCCACAGGTCGCGGTGCTCGCCCTCGGGGAGGACGACGCCGGACAGGTGCAGGGCGGGGGCGGTCACCGGCTCAGCGGCCCTGGTCCTTGAACGGGCCGTCCTTGAACTGGCTGAAGTCGAGCTTGGAGAGGTCGGGCAGCGCCTGGCCGGGCGGCAGCCCGGGCACCCCGCCGGGGGGCTGGCCGCCGGGCAGCTGACCGGGCATCCCGCCGGGGAAGCCGCCCATCGCGCCGGGGGCGCCGATGGGCCGGCGGGCCGGGCCGCTCTTCTTGCCGCCCTTGCCCTTCTTGCCCTTGCCGCGGGCCTGCACCTGGTTCTGCCGGCCGCGCTGCTTCTTCGACATCGGGCCCATGCCGGGCATGCCCATGCTGCCGGCCATCTGGCCCATCATCTTCTGCGCCTGGGCGAACCGCTCCAGCAGCTGGTTGACGTCGGTGACGCTCATGCCGGAGCCGTTGGCGATCCGGACCCGCCGCGAGGCGTTGATGATCTTGGGGTTGACCCGCTCGGCCGGCGTCATCGACCGGATGATCGCCGCGGTGCGGTCCAGGTCGCGCTCGTCGACCTGGGCGAGCTGGTCCTTCATCTGGCCGGCACCGGGCAGCATGCCCAGCAGGTTGGCGATCGGGCCCATCTTGCGGATCGCCATCATCTGCTCGAGGAAGTCCTCGAGGGTGAAGCCCTCTCGGGCGGCGAGCTTGCCGGCCATGCGCTCGGCCTGGTCGGCGTCGAACGCCTGCTCGGCCTGCTCGATGAGGGTGAGCACGTCGCCCATGCCGAGGATGCGCGAGGCCATCCGCTCGGGGTGGAAGACGTCGAAGTCGGCCAGCTTCTCGCCGGTGGAGGCGAACATGATCGGCTGGCCGGTGATGTAGCGGACCGACAGCGCCGCACCACCGCGGGCGTCACCGTCGAGCTTGGTGAGCACCACGCCGGAGAAGCCGACGCCGTCGGCGAAGGCCTGGGCGGTGGTGACCGCGTCCTGACCGATCATCGCGTCGACGACGAAGAGCGTCTCGTCGGGCTGCACGGCGTCGCGGATGCCGGCGGCCTGGGCCATCAGCTCGGCGTCGATGCCCAGCCGGCCGGCGGTGTCGACGACGACGACGTCGTGCATCGTGCGCCGCGCGTGGTCGATCGACTCGCGGGCCACCGCGATCGGGTCGCCGACGCCGTTGCCCGGCTCCGGGGCGAAGACGTCGACCCCGGCCTGTCCGGCCACCACCGACAGCTGCTGCACCGCGTTGGGGCGCTGGAGGTCGCAGGCGACCAGCAGCGGGGTGTGGCCCTGCCCCTTGAGCCAGCGGCCGAGCTTCCCGGCCAGGGTCGTCTTGCCGGCACCCTGCAGACCGGCCAGCATGATCACCGTCGGCGACTGCTTGGCGTAGCGGATCCGCCGGGTCTCGCCACCGAGGATGCCGATGAGCTCCTCGTTGACGATCTTGATGATCTGCTGCGCCGGGTTCAGCGCCTGGGAGACCTCGGCGCCGCGCGCCCGCTCCTTGACCGAGGCGATGAAGGAGCGGACGACCGGCAGCGCGACGTCGGCCTCGAGCAGGGCGATCCGGATCTCGCGCGCGGTGGCGTCGATGTCCTCGTCGGAGAGCCGGCCCTTGCCGCGCAGACCGGTGAAGACCTTGTCCAGGCGGTCGGAGAGGGTCTCGAACACAACACGTCCTCAAGCAGTCGGGCGCGCAGCCGCCGCCGGAGTCCGACGGTTCGGCTCGGGCGCCCGGGGCCACCCCGGGGCCGTCACGCCACCTGTCACCACCCTAAGGCCCCGCTGCAGGGGCCCGCCGCGACCTCGTCGCGGCGGGGGCAGCGGGGTCCGTCCTCAGGCGGCGCGCTGCCGTTCCCCCGCCGACGCGTCGCCGTTCACGATCGCCGCGCCGCAGTCGACGCACAGCCACTCCGGGCACTCGCCGCCGTCCTCGGTGTGGCCGTCGGTGCACGGCGGCTGCTCGAACCGGGTGTCGTGGCCACAGCTCACACAGGGCCAGGTCGGCAGCTCGCTCACGAGGGGTCCCCTTCCGTCGCGTCCTTGATCCCGGTGGTCCCGCGGATCCCGGCGCCGGGCGTCGTCCGGCACGTGCAACGTGCCACGAGGGTCCGACAGAACCCGACGCACCCGCCCGGGCCAGGTGTCGCTCAGCTGTCGCGGACGGGCAGCGCCGCGGGGTCGTGGACCTCGCCACGGGCGGCCGCGACCAGCGCCCGCTCGACGCGTTCGCGCTGGCCGGCGTCGATCGGGGTGCCGCTGGGGTCGGCGACGTAGAAGGCGTCGACAGCGTCCGCGCCCAGCGTCTCGATGGTGGCCGAGCTCACGTCCAGCCCCTCGCCGGCCAGCGCCGCGGTGAGCCGGTGCAGCAGGCCGGCGCGGTCGGTGGCGCGCACCTCGACCAGGCCGGTGACCCCGGTGGCCTCGGCGTCGAACCAGGAGACCCGCGGCGGGCGCACCGGCGCCCGGTCCTGGCTGTAGTCGCGTTCCCGCTGCCGCAGCCGCTCGGCCAGCGGGAGAGTGCCCTCCAGCGCCGCGCGGACGCCGTCGGCGAGGATCTCCGGCACGGGGGCCCGACCGAACCGGGGCCGGACGGCGAACACCTGCGTGGCGTGGCCGCCCTCCACGCTGACCCGGGCGGCGCGCACGTCCAGCTGGTTGAGCGCCAGCACCCCCGCGCACAGGCTCAGCAGGCCGGGGCGGTCCGGCGCCCCGATGGTGATCTGCTGACCGTCCAGCACGTCCTCCATGCCCACCGTCACCGGCTCGGTGGGCCCGGGGATCGCCGGAGCGGGGGCGGTCACCGTCGGCTCGGTCGGCTCGAGCACCGGCTCCGGCGTCGCGGTGCTGCCCAGCCGGGCGGCCACCCGCGCCACGAGCGCGGCGACCAGGTGGGCCTTCCACGGCGACCACGCCGAGGTGCTGGTGGCCGCGCCGTCGGCCTGGGACAGCGCGTGCAGCAGCTGCAGCAGGGCGGCGTCGGCGTCGATCGCCTCGACCACCCGGTCGACGGTCAGCGGGTCGTCCAGGTCCCGGCGGGTGGCCACGTCGGGCAGCAGCAGGTGGTGGCGCACCATCGCGACCAGCGTGGCGACGTCCGGCGGGCTGAACCCCATCCGCGCGGCCATCTCCCCCACCACGACCACCCCCACCTCGGTGTGGTCACCCGGCCAGCCCTTGCCGATGTCGTGCAGCAGGGCGCCGACCAGCAGCAGGTCGGGCCGGTCGACGTCCCGGGTGAGCTCGGCGGCCGCTGCCGCCGCCTCGACCAGGTGCCGGTCGACGGTGAACCGGTGCCAGGGGTGGCGCTGCGGCAGCGACCGCACCCGGTCCCACTCCGGCAGCATGCGGGACAGCAGCCCCTCCTGGTCCAGCTGCTCGAGCACCGGGACGGCGCTGCGCCCGCTGGCCAGCAGGCGCAGGAACGACCAGCGGACCTCCGGCGGCCACGGCTCGGGCAGCGGCGGGGCGTGCACGGCGAGGACCTTGAGCGTGTACGGCGAGAGCAGCAGGTCGGCCCGCGCGGCAGCGGCGGCGCCGCGCAGCACCAACCCGGGGTCGGCGGCCGGCCGGGCGTCGCGAGCCAGGACGACCTCGTCGCCCTGGCGGACCAGCCCCTCGGCCAGCGGCTCCCGGCGCACCCGCCGGTACCGGGCCCGGGGGCGGCGGACCAGCGAGGCGTCCACCCGGCGCCAGGTCTCGTCGGCGACGAACGCCAGCCGCCGGCCGGCCAGGCTGACCTGGCGCAGCAGCGCGTCGTCGTCGGCCAGCCCGAGCGCCTCGGCGACCGGCCGCTGCTCCTGCCGAACCAGCACGTCGGTCGCCCGACCGGTGTGCGCGCGCAGGGCGTCCCGGGCGTCGAGCAGCAGCGCGTACGCCTGCCCCGCGTCGGCCGGCGGCTGGTCGGTCAGCTGGGCGGCGGCCAGGGCGCGCAGCACCTGCCCCTCCCGCAGGCCGCCGTAGGCCTCCTTGAGGTCCGGCTCGAGCAGGAAGCCCAGCTCACCGACCTGCCGGCCGCGGGTGCGCCGCAGGTCGCGCAGCTCGGGCAGCAGCCGCCCGGCGTGCTGACGCCAGGCGGCGAGGGTCGCTGCGCGCAGCGCGGTGCCGACCTCCGGGTCGCCGGCCACGTGGCGCACGTCGAGCAGGCCGAACCCGGCCTTGACGTCGTCACCGGCGATCGCGACCGCCTCGGCGACGGTGCGCACGGAGTGGTCCAGGCGCATCCCGGCGTCCCAGATCGGGTACCAGAGCGCGTCGGCCAGGGCCGCGATCTCCGGCCGGCCGTCGTGGACGAGCACCAGGTCCAGGTCGCCGTGCGGGGGCAGTTCCCGCCGGCCCAGGCTGCCGACGGCGACCAGCGCGACCCCCTGCCCGGCCGGCGTCGCCGGCGGTGCCCCGCGCCGGCTGGGCGGACGCGGGGTGCCGGCGAGCGCCTCGGCGAGGAGGCCGGCCAGCCAGGTGTCCACCGCCTGGACCCGCTCGGTGCGGGGCAGGCGGGGCAGGGCGTCGAGGTCGAGCACGCGGCACCTCTCGCGGTGGTCGGAACGGGCGGGTGGTGGGCGAGCCGGAAACGCGCGTCGGCCGGGGCTGCGGGTCTCCCCACCACCCCGGCCGACGTCAGCTCACCAGCAGCGCGTCAGAGCGCGTCGGCCCCGCGCTCCCCGGTGCGGACCCGGACGATCTCGTCGATCGTGGTGACCCACACCTTGCCGTCGCCGATCTGCCCGGTGGAGGCGGCCTCGACGATCGCGTCGACCACGCGGGCGGCCTCCACCTCGCCGACCACGACCTCGATCCGCACCTTGGGCACGAAGTCGACCTGGTACTCCGCCCCGCGGTAGACCTCGGTGTGGCCGCGCTGGCGACCGAAGCCCTGGACCTCGCTGACGGTCAGACCGGCGATGCCGATCAGCTCGAGGGCGTTCTTGACGTCGTCGAGCTTGAACGGCTTGACGATGGCGGTGACGAGCTTCATGCCCGGGTCCCTTCCGTGTTGCGCGCCTCGGCGCGTGCCTGGCCACCCAGGGGCGCGGTGCTGCCGCCGCCGCCCAGGGAGGCGAAGTCGTACCCCGACTCAGCGTGCACCACCGTGTCGATGCCGGTGACCTCGTCCTCCTCGGTGAGCCGGAAGCCGATCGTCTTCTGGATGAGGAAGCCGATGACCAGGGTGAGGATGAACGAGTACGCGAGCACCGCCACCGCGCCGACGACCTGACGCCAGAGCTGGTCGACGCTGCCACCGTAGAAGAGGCTCTCCACGCCGGCCGGGGCGTCGGGGTCGGCCAGGAAGCCGATCAGGATGGTGCCGACCAGGCCACCGACCAGGTGGACGCCGACGACGTCGAGCGAGTCGTCGTAGCCCAGCTTGAACTTCAGGCCGACGGCCAGGGCGCACAGGGCACCCGCGACCGCGCCGACGATGATCGCGCCGATCGGCGAGACCGCCGAGCAGGCCGGGGTGATCGCGACCAGACCCGCGACGACGCCGGAGGCGCCGCCCAGCGAGGTCGAGTGACCGTCGCGGATCTTCTCCACCAGCAACCAGGCCAGCGTCGCGGCACCGGTGGCGACCAGGGTGTTCACCCAGGCGACGGCGGCGGTGTTGTCGGCGGCGAGGGCGGAGCCGGCGTTGAAGCCGAACCAGCCGAACCACAGCAGCCCGGCGCCGATCATCACCAGCGGCAGGTTGTGCGGGCGCATCGCCTCCCGACCGAAGCCGCGGCGCTTGCCCAGCACCAGGGCCAGGGCCAGACCCGCCGCACCGGCGTTGATGTGCACCGCGGTGCCGCCGGCGAAGTCGATCGCAGCGAGGTCGTTGGCGATCCAGCCGCCCTCCACGTCGTCGCCGTCGAACGCGAAGACCCAGTGCGCCACCGGGAAGTAGACGACGGTGGCCCAGATGCCGGCGAAGACCATCCACGAGCCGAACTTGGCCCGGTCGGCGATGGCGCCGGAGATGAGGGCGACGGTGATGATCGCGAAGACGGACTGGAAACCGACGAACGCCATGGTCGGGAGCGCCGCGTCGGTGTCCTCCATCAGGCCGTCGAGCCCGAAGAACTCGAAGGGGCTGCCGAGGAGCCCGAGCCCGATGTCGTCGCCGAAGGCGATCGAGTAGCCGTAGAGCACCCACAGGACGCTGATCAGCGCCAGCGCGCCGAAGCTCATCATCATCATGTTGAGAACGCTCTTCGCGCGGACCATGCCGCCGTAGAAGAGTGCGAGGCCTGGGGTCATCAGCAGCACGAGAGCAGCGCTGGTGAGGATCCAGGCGGTATTGCCGGTGTCGAGCACGGCAACCTCCTGAGGGTGTCGTCGGCCATCGGCCGCAAGCGGGGGCCCGGGGGCCTCGGGGGTCGACCACCGCCCGTGCGGGCAGCGGGTTGAGCCGGCGCCTCCATCGGAGGGCGACGGGGATGAACGGTGCCGACCCCGTGTTTCCGGCGGCGGCGCGAACGTGTTTCGCGGTCGTGAACTCCACTAAGCGTGTCGGCCGGTTCTGTTCCAACCGTGTTGCAGACGCCCCGACGGCCCCTGCCGACCGGGCCCGAGGTGCAGTACGTCACCTGCCCGACGGTTCCCGGCCACCTTGTTGCAAGGGGGGTGCAACTGCGAGCTGTGTGCAATAAGGTCGGTCAGTCGCAGCGCCGCGGCCGGCAGCGCCCAGGCCGCCCGGCCGGCGCACCACCCGACGTCCCGGAGGTCCGCGTGCACGTCCCCGATGGCTATCTCGACGCGGCCACCACCGCCGGCACCGCGGCCGTGGCCGCCGCCGGTGTCGCGCTGGCCCTGCGCGGCTCCCGCCGCGAGCTCGACGAGCGGACCGCGCCGATGGCAGGCCTCACCGCCGCCTTCGTGTTCGCGGTCCAGATGATGAACTTCCCGGTCGCCTACGGCACCAGCGGCCACCTGATCGGTGGCGCGCTCACCGCCGTCCTGGTCGGCCCCTGGACGGCGGTGCTGTGCATGACCGTGGTCCTGCTGGTCCAGGCGCTGGTCTTCGCCGACGGCGGGCTGACCGCCCTGGGCACGAACGTCACGCTGATGGGCCTGGTCGCGGTGGCGGTCGGCTACGGCGTCTTCGCCGGGCTGCGCCGGGTGCTGCCGGCCGGCCGCACCGGGGTGCTCGCCGCCGCCGGGGTGGGCGCGTTCCTCTCGGTGCCGGTGGCTGCGCTGGTCTTCGCCGGCCTCTTCGGGCTCGGCGGCGTCGCCGACGTCTCGCTGGCGGCGGTCGCCGGCGCCATGGGCGGCGTGCACCTGCTGATCGGGCTGGGCGAGGCGGCCATCACCGTCGCCGTGCTGGGCGCGGTCCTCGCCGTCCGCCCGGACCTCGTGCGCGGCGCGCGGCACCTCACCCGGTCGGCCGGCATGCTGGCCCCGCGCCCGGAGACGGCCGGCCGGCCGCGCACCCCGAACACCACCGCACCGATGCCACCCGCCGACGCCGACGAGCGGCCGGTGCTCACCCCGACGGACGCCCGGTGACCGCGCCGCAGCGACGCACCCGCGCCTTCCTGCTGGCTGGCCTGGTCGTCGCGCTGCTGATCGCCGGGGTCGGCAGCTACTACGCCAGCTCCGCCCCCGACGGCCTGGAGGCCACCGCCGAGGAGCAGGGCTTCGGCCACACCGCGGAGGACAGCGCCGTCGCCGGCTCCCCGTTGGCCGACTACGGCACCGCGGGGATCGACGACGCCCGGCTCTCCGGTGGACTGGCCGGCGTCGTCGGGGTGCTGCTGGTGCTGGTGCTCGCCGGCGGGCTCACGCTGGTGCTGCGCCGCCGGGACCAGAGCCGGAGCGAGCACGTCCCCGCCGACGACGCCGTTCCCGCCGCCCGCGACTGAGGTGGGCGCCGGACACGCGCACGGCGGCCTGGGGGCGACCTTCGTCCCCGGCGACAGCCCGGTGCACCGCCTCGAGCCGCACACCAAGCTGGTCGCGGTCCTGGCCTTCGCGCTGGTCGTGGTGCTGACGCCGGTGCACGCCGGGTGGGCGCCGCTGGCCTACGCCGGCTTCCTGCTGCTCCTCCTCGCCGTCGCGGCGGTCGCCCGGGTGCGTCCCGGGCGGCTGCTGCGCGGCCTGGTGGTCGAGGTGCCGTTCGTCCTCTTCGCCGTGCTGCTGCCGTTCGTCGCCCGCGGCCCCCGCACCGACGTGCTCGGGCTCTCCCTGTCCGAGAACGGGCTGGCGGCCGGCGGCAGCATCCTGGCCAAGGCGACGCTGTCGGTGCTGGCCGCCACGCTGCTGGCCGCGACCACCGACCCACGTGCCCTGCTGCGCGGCCTGGAACGGCTGCGGATGCCCTCGGTGCTCGTGCAGATCCTGGGCTTCATGATCCGGTACGCCGACGTGGTCGGCGGCGAGCTGCGCCGGATGCGGGTGGCCCGGGAGTCCCGCGGCTTCCGCGCCCGCCACCTGGGGGCGCTCAAGGTGCTCGGCCCCGCGGCGGGCTCGCTGTTCATCCGCTCCTACGAGCGCGGCGAACGCGTGCACCTGGCGATGCTGTCCCGCGGGTACACCGGCCGGATCCCCACCGGGCCGGTCGCCGTGGTGGGCACCCGCTCCTGGGCGATCGCGCTCACCCTGCCCCTGGCCGCGGCCGCCGTCCTGACGGCGGGTTCACTGCTGGGGTGAGCACTCCCCCGCCGTCCCTCGTCGTGGACGACCTCGCGTTCGCCTACCCCGACGGGCACCAGGCGCTCTTCGGCGTCGACCTGCGGATCGCACCGGGCGAGCGGGTGGCGCTGCTGGGCCCCAACGGCGCCGGCAAGACCACGCTGGTGCTGCACCTCAACGGCATCCTGCGGGGCGGGCGCGGCCGGGTGGAGGTCGGCGGCCTTCCGGTGACCGACCGCTCGCTGCAGGAGGTGCGCCGCCGGGTCGGGATCGTCTTCCAGGACCCCGACGACCAGCTGTTCATGCCCACGGTCGGCGAGGACGTCGCCTTCGGCCCGCGCAACCTGGGCCTGCCCGAGCCCGAGGTCGCCCGCCGGGTGGCCGACGCGCTGGCCGCCGTCCGGATGGCCGACGCCGCCGACCGCCCGCCGCACCACCTGTCCTTCGGCCAGCGACGCCGGGTCGCCGTCGCCACCGTGCTGTCGATGCAGCCCGAGGTGCTCGTGCTCGACGAGCCCAGCAGCAACCTCGACCCGGCCGGCCGCCGCGAGCTGGCCGAAGTGCTCCAGTCGCTGCCGGTGACGATGCTGATGGTCACCCACGACCTGCCCTACGCCCTGCAGCTGTGCCCGCGCTCGGTCGTGCTGGACGGCGGCGTGATCGTCGCCGACGGCCCGACCCGGGAGCTGCTCGCCGACACGGCGCTGCTGGCCGCCCACCGGCTCGAGCTGCCCTTCGGCTTCGACCCCCGCGCCGTCGGCTGAGCGACGGCGTCCCGGACCAGGTTGCCCCGGGGGCCACGCGGGTAGGCCACCCCGTCGGATCGATGGCAGGAGCCGGGCAGGGGGCAGCAGCGACGTGGCCGAGGGACGTTCGCCGGACGGGGCGCGGATCGCCCGCGCGGCGCGCCGGGTGAGCCCTGCGGCGCTGCCCGTCCCCGAGTACGCCCGGGTCTTCGAGCTGGCGCCCGCACCCTTCCTGCTGCTCACCCCGGACCTGGTGATCGTGCACGCCAACCAGGCGCGGCGGGAGGCGACGGCGACCACGCTCGCGGAGAACGTCGGGCGGCACCTGTTCGACCTCTTCCCGATGAACCCCGACGACCCGGCCGCCGACGGCATGGTCAACCTGGCCGCCTCCCTCGCCGAGGCCCGGGACACCCGCCGGCCGGTCACCATGGCGATCCAGCGGTACGACATCCGGATGCCCGACGGCAGCTACCAGGAGCGCTTCTGGAGCCCGCGCAACGTGCCGATCCTGGACGACGACGGGCGGGTGGTGCTGCTGCTGCACCGCTCCGACGACATCACCGACTACGTCCGCGACCGGGACGAGGCCCGGTTGGAAGCGGCCCGCGGCCAGCACCGGGTGGCCCAGGTGGAGTCCGACCTGTTCAGCCGCACCCGGGAGCTGGAGCAGCTGAACGCCCGGCTGCGCGAGGTCGGTGAGCGGGAGCGGCGCGCCGCCCGCTCCCTGTCCGGGCTGGCGGCGACCGTCTCCGCGCTCGCCCAGGCGGAGACCACCCGCGAGCTGCTGGAGCTGCTGTTCGAGCACGGCCGGTCGGCGCTCGCGGTCGACGCCGCGGCGGTCGCCCTCACCCGGCCGGCCGGACCGCTGCGGCTGACCGAGTGGCGCAACGGCCGGCTGTTCAGCGCCGACCTGGCCGTGGACTCACCCCTGCCGATGGCCGTGGCCGCGGCAGGCGCACCCCGGATCGTCCGCGACGCCACGCTGAGCGGCTGGTCGGACGTGGAGGCCACCCGAGTGGCCGAGGGACTGGGCGTGCGGTCGTGGGCGGCCCTGCCGCTGCGCGCCGGCGGCCGGTTGCTCGGTTCGTGGACGGTCGGCTGGGCCGGGCCGCGCGCGTTCGAGGACGAGGAGCTCCGCGTCCTGGAGGCCTACGCGGCGCAGTGCGCACAGGCGGTCGAGCGGGTCGCCCGGTTGGAGGAGGAGCGGCGGCAGGCCCGCGCCACCCGCAGCCTGGCGGAGGCGCTGCAGCGCTCGCTGCTCACCGCGCCGCCCCAGCCGGACCACCTGCGGATCGGGGTGCGCTACCGGCCCGCCGCCCGAGAGGCCCAGGTGGGCGGCGACTGGTACGACGCCTTCCCCTCCGCCGACGGCGCGACCGCGCTGGTCATCGGCGACGTCACCGGGCACGACCGGGACGCCGCGGCCGCCATGGGCCAGCTGCGCAACCTGCTGCGCGGCATCGCACATGCGCTGGACGCCCGGCCGGCCCCGGTGCTGACCGCGCTGGACCGCGCGGTCCACGACCTGGGGGTGACCACGCTGGCGACCACCGTGCTGGCCCGGGTCGAGCAGACCCCGGAGCAGGCCGCCGCCGGCGTGCGCACGCTGCGCTGGGCCAACGCCGGTCACCTGCCGCCGGTGCTGGTCCGGGCCGACGGGACGACGCAGCTGCTGGAGCGCCCCCGGAACCTGCTGCTGGGCGTGGACCCGGGCACGCCCCGGACCGACCACGCGGTGGACCTGCGGCCCGGGGACACCGTCGTCCTCTACACCGACGGCCTCGTCGAGCGCCGGGACGCGACCCTCGACGACGGCCTGGACCGACTGCTCACGGCCGCCACCGAGCTCGCCGGCACCCCCGTGGAGGAGCTGTGCGACGCCCTCCTGGCGCGGATGGCGCCGGACTTCGCCGACGACGTCGCCCTGCTCGCGCTGCGCATCGGCCCGTAGGCCCCCGGTCCGCTCCTCCCTCGCAGAGCTCGGTCGATGCTCCCGCGGGCGTCAGCCGACGATCGCCTCGGCGAAGGCCTCCGGCTCGAACGGCGCCAGGTCGTCCGGCCCCTCCCCGAGCCCGATCAGCTTCACCGGGATGCCCAGCTCACGCTGCACCGAGACGACGATGCCGCCCTTCGCGGTGCCGTCGAGCTTGGTCAGCACCACCCCGGTGACGTCCACCGCCTCGGTGAACACCCGTGCCTGCACGACGCCGTTCTGGCCGGTGGTCGCGTCCAGCACCAGCAGCACCTCGTCGACCGGGCCGTGCTTCTCCACGACCCGCTTCACCTTGCCCAGCTCGTCCATCAGCCCGGACTTGGTGTGCAGCCGGCCGGCGGTGTCGACCAGCACGGCGTCGACCTCCCCCTCGATGCCCGAACGCACCGCCTCGAACGCCACCGCGGCCGGGTCGCCGCCCTCCCGACCGCGCACGGTGTGCACGCCCACCCGCTCGCCCCAGGTCTCCAGCTGGTCGGCGGCGGCGGCGCGGAAGGTGTCGGCCGCGCCGAGCAGCACGCTCTTGCCGTCGCCCACCAGCACCCGGGCGATCTTGCCGACCGTCGTCGTCTTCCCCGCGCCGTTCACCCCGACGACGAGGACGACGGCGGGGCGGCCGTCGTGCCGGTCGGTGTGCAGCGTGCGGTCCAGGTCGGGGCCGAGGACGGCGGTCAGCTCGCGGACCAGCAGCTGCCGCAGGTCCTCCCCGGACGCGGTGGCCAGCACCAGGCTCTGGGTGCGCAGCCGGGAGACGATCTGGGTGGTGGCGGCGACGCCGACGTCCGCGGCCAGCAGGGTCTCCTCGATCTCCTCCCAGTCGTCCTCGGTCAGCTTCTCCCGGCCCAGCACGGTGAGCAGGCCGCGGCCCAGCGAGGACTGCGACCGGGCCAGCCGGGACCGCAGCCGGATCAGCCGGCCGGCCGAGGGGGGCGGCGTCTCGAAGACCAGGCCCGGCTCGGGTTCCGCCGGGGGCAGCTCGACCGGCTCGGCCACCGGCAGGTCGGCCGGGTCGACGGCGGTCGACCCGGTGTGCTCCGGTGCAGGCGTGGGCGGGGCGGTGGGCTGGGGCGGACGGGGCCGGGTCAGCGTGGTGCCGGCCGCGGCGTCGTCGTCCAGCCGGGTGGTGCGCCGTCCCCGGCCGACCAGCAGACCGACGGCGGACACCAGGCCGACGACGAGGATCGCGACCGCGATCAGCACGTACTCCACGAACTCCATGCAGGCAGTCTCCCAGCCGCGTCCGCCCCGGCGCACAGCCCGATGGGGCAGGCTGTCGCCCATGCCCGAGACCCCCGGCTCCCACCCGCTCCTGCTGCTCGGGCCGCTGCTGCGACACGTCGACCGGGTCTCGGCGACCGTGTGGGTGGAGACCGACCGGGCCTGCGAGGTGTCCGTGCTCGGCCGCACCGCGCGCACCTTCGGCGTGAACGGGCACCACTACGCCCTGGTCGTCGTCGAGGACCTCGAGCCGGGCAGCAGCACCCCGTACGAGGTGCACCTGGACGACGTCCGGGTGTGGCCGCCGGCGCAGTCGGCCTTCCCGCCCAGCCGGATCCGCACCGCCGGCCGCCCCGGCCCGTTCCGCCTGGCCTTCGGGTCCTGCCGGTACGCCACCCCGACGACGGTCGACGTGCGGGAGAACATCCCGCCGGACGCCCTGGACGCCTACGCCCGCCGCCTGCTGGCCGTGCCCGAGGACGAGTGGCCCGACGCGCTGGTGCTGCTCGGCGACCAGGTCTACGCCGACGAGATCACCCCGGCGACCCGCACCTGGATGGCGGCGCGGCGTGACCTGTCCCAGCCGCCGGGTGCCCAGGCGGCGGACTTCGAGGAGTACAGCCGGCTCTACGCGGAGTCCTGGAGCGACGCCGAGGTCCGCTGGCTGATGGCGACCATCCCGTCGTCGATGATCTTCGACGACCACGAGATGATCGACGACTGGAACACCTCCGCCGCCTGGCGCGCCGAGGTGACCCCGACCGACTGGTGGCAGCGGCGGATCTGCGGCGGGCTGGTCAGCTACTGGGTCTACCAGCACCTGGGCAACCTCTCCCCGCGTGAGCTCGCCGGGAACGAGACCTGGCAGGCGATCCTGGCGTCCCCGGACGAGGACGCCGGGCCGATGCTCGACGAGATGGCCCGCGCCGCGGACCGGGAGCCGCTGAGCGTCCGATGGAGCTACGTCCGGCACTGGGGCCCGGCCCGGCTGGTCATGGTGGACACCCGCGCCGGCCGCGCGCTGGAGGAGACCGACCGGAAGATCGTCGACGACGAGGAGTACGCGTGGGTCGACGCGGCGGTGTCCCAGGCGGTCGCCGACGGGGTCGACCACCTGCTCATCGGCACCTCCCTGCCGTGGTTGCTGCCGCACGCGGTGCACGACATCGAACGGTGGAACGAGACGCTGTCGGTGCGGCACGCCGGCCGCCCGCTGGGCCGGTTGATGGAGAAGCTGCGCCAGGCCGCCGACCTGGAGCACTGGGCGGCGTTCGAGCAGTCCTTCGAGCGGCTGGGCCGCACGCTGCTCGAGGTCGGACGCGGCGAGCGGGGCCGGCCGCCGGCGACCGCGTTGGTGCTCTCCGGCGATGTCCACCACGCCTACGCCGCCGAGCTGGTGTGCCCCGGCGGAACGGAGAGCCGGATCCACCAGCTGACCGTCTCCCCGCTGCACAACGCCGCCCCGCACGCCATCGAGATCGGCTTCAAGCTCGGCTGGAGCCGCTGGGCCCGGGCACTCACCGGGGCGGTGAACCGGCTGGCGCGGGTCCGCCCCAGCTCGCTGCAGTGGCGCAAGCAGGCCGGGCCGTTCTTCGGCAACGAGCTCGGCGAGCTGGTGCTCGACGGCCGGGACGCCCGATTCCTGCTGTGGGCCACCTCCCGCGACGACGACGGCCCGGAGCACTTCACCCAGGTGCTGGACACCCGTCTCTCGGCAACGGAGCGCGCATCGGCCACGCTGGGGGCATGACCGCATCCGCGCCCGACCCGGAGGGGCCGACGGCCCCGGTCCGGCTGGTCACCTTCAACGTGCACCACGGCGTCGGGGACGACGGCCGGCACGACCTGCCGCGGCTCGCCCGGCTGCTGGCCGATGCCGACCCGGACCTCATCTGCCTGCAGGAGGTGGATCGGCACTTCGGGCCGCGCAGCGAGGGCGTCGACCAGGCCGAACTGCTCTCCCGGGCGCTGGACATGGAGCTGGCATGGGGGCCGGCGATCGACGAACCGGGCAGTGGGGGCGGCAACGGAGACGGCGACCGGCGGCAGTACGGCAACGCGCTGCTGTCCCGGCTGCCGCTGCTGGCCCGCGACGTCCACCCGCTGCCCGGGGGCGGGGAGCCGCGCAGCGCGCTGCGTGCCCGGGTCGGGCTGCCCGGCGGCGCGCTGTGGGTGACCACCACGCACCTGTCCAGCGGCTCGGCGGCCGACCGCGCCGCCCAGGCCGCCGCGGTGGCGGAGCTGCACGCGGCGGTGCCGGAGCCGGGGGTGCTGGTCGGTGACCTGAACGCCGACGCCGGCGCTCCGGAGCTGGAGCCGCTGCGGGCCCTGCTCGCCGACGCCTGGCAGCAGGCGGCCGAGCGCAGCGACCAGACCGGCCGTTTCTCCCTGCACCGTGACGCGGGGCTCACCCACCCCGCCCGCCGGCCGCGGGTGCGGATCGACCAGGTGTGGGTGACCGCCGGGGTGACGGTGACCGACGCCCGGGTGCTCGACGGCTCGGGCGCGTCCGACCACCACCCGCTCCTCGTGGACCTCCAGGTCCCGGCCGCCCGCGCCTAGTCCGCGGGCCCCGGGCCGAGCTCGAGCTGGAGCTCCACCACCCACTCGGACTGGTCGTCACCACCCGCCGCGAGGAACACCGTCCGCTCCGCAGCGAGGGCGATGCCGGTCGCGTTCCAGCCCCGCTGCTCGGCCCAGCGGGCGAGCGCCTGCCAGCCCACCCGGACGCCGGCCATCGGGCCGCGGTGGACCACCGATGCCACCCGGGCGGGAGGCAGCTCGATCGACTCCAGCCCGGGTACCGCGCCGCCGGGGACGACGTACCCCGTGGTGACCCGCGTGCCCGTGCCCGCCGCCTCCCCGCCGCCGATCGGCGCAGACCGGCTGACCGGCGCCAGCCGGGAGGTCCCCGCGGCGTCCAGCACCAGCCCGACTCGGTCGAACTGGCCCGCCACCTCCGCCGCGAGATCGTCGACGTCCACCGGGACGATCGAACTCAGACCCACCACGTGGACCGCCGACACGTCTTTGACCTGCACGTCCTCGAACACGGCGTCTCCGCCGTCGATCAGCCGGAGCCTCGCCTCCACGTGGGCCAGCCGGTGGCCGGCGTCACGGAGCTGCGCCGCCGTCGCCTCCCGCCGTTCCTCGAGGAGCACCCGCACCCGCCGCTCGTCGAGCGGCTCCCGCAGCATCTCGGCGACCTCGCCGAGGCCGAACCCGAGGTCCTTCAGCACGACCAGCCGGTTCAGCTGGCCGAGCTGGGAGAGCTCGTAGGAACGCCGGCCGGTACGGCTGTCGACCCGGGCAGGGACGAGCAGGCCGATGGCGTCGTAGTGCCGCAGCATCCGGACCGACACACCGCCGAGCCGGGCGAAGTCCCCGATGGTCACCGTCACGAGGTCAGCCTCCGCGCTGACACGGTGTGAGGTGCAAGCCCCGGGTCATCGGACTAGGCAGGCTGGGGTTCCCGCAGGCGCTGGCTGATCACCCCGGTGATGCCGTCGCCGCGCATGCTGACCCCGTAGAGGGCGTCGGCGACCTCCATGGTCCGCTTCTGGTGGGTGATCACGATCAGCTGCGAGGTGTCGCGGAGCTGCTCGATGAGCGTGATCAGCCGGCCCAGGTTGACGTCGTCCAGCGCCGCCTCGACCTCGTCGAGCACGTAGAACGGCGAGGGCCGGGCCCGGAAGATCGCCACCAGCAGGGCCACCGCGGTCAGCGACCGCTCGCCACCGGACAGCAGCGACAGCCGCTTCACCTTCTTGCCCGGTGGGCGGGCCTCGACCTCGACGCCGGTGGTGAGCAGGTCCTCGGGGTCGGTGAGGAAGATCCGCCCCTCTCCGCCGGGGAACAGCGTGCCGAAGACCTGCTCGAACTCCCGCTGGGTGTCGGCGAAGGCCTGGGCGAACACCTCGTGGATGCGCGCGTCGACCTCCCGGACGACGGTCAGCAGGTCCCGGCGGGTGGTCTTGAGGTCGTCCAGCTGGGTGGCGAGGAAGGTGTGCCGCTCCTCCAGCGCCGCGAACTCCTCCAGCGCCAGCGGGTTGACCTTCCCCAGCGCCGCCAGGTCCCGCTCGGCCCGGGCGGCCCGGCGTTCCTGCGCGGCCCGGTCGTAGGGCACCGGCTCGGGTTCCGGCTCACCAGCCGTCTCGGCCGCGGTCACCTCGGCCTGGCTCGGCGGGACGGCGGCGGCGGGGCCGTACTCGCCGACCAGGGTGGGCAGGTCGACGCCGTACTCCTCGGCGGCCCGGGCCTCCAGCGCCTCGATCCGCAGCCGCTGCTCGGCGCGGGCCACCTCGTCGCGGTGCACCTCGTCGGTGAGCCGGTCCAGCTCGCCGGTGTGCTCGCGCACCCGGACCCGGACGGCGAGCAGCTCCGCCTCCCGACCGGTGCGGGCCTCGGCGAGCGCGTCGCGTTCGGTGGCGGCCCGGGCCAGCGACGTCGTCAGCGCGGTGAGGGCCTCCTCGGCTCCGGCGCGCACCCCGGCGGCGACGCGGGCACCCCGTTCGCGGGCGGCGCGGGCGGCGGCGGCGCGCTCCCGGGCGGCGCGCTCCTGGCGGGCCTGCCGGCGCAGCGACTCGGCCCGCCCGGACAGCGAGCGGACCCGCTCCTCGGCGGTGCGCACCGCCAGCCGGGCCTCCGTCTCGGCCTGGCGGGCCGCGGTGGCCTCGGCGCGCAGCCGGTCGCGCTCCTCGGTCGAGGGCTCCTCCTCCACCGGCGCGGCCTCGGCGGCGGCGAGCCGCTCCGCCAGCTCCGCCACCCCGGCGACCGCCTGCTCGTGGGCCTGCTCGGCGCGCACCCGGGCGGCGTCGAGCCGCTCGGCCTCGGCGACGGCCGACCGGGCCGCGGCGCCGAGCTCGGCGAGCTCCGCCGCGGCGGCCGACCGCGCCCGGTCACCGGCCTGGCGGGCGGTGAGGGCGGCGTCGACGTCGGCGGAGCGCTCGGTGGCGACCTGCCGGGCCACGGTGAGCTGCTCGGCGAGCTCCGCGGCGTGCGCGGCTGCCGCCTCGAGCGCGGTGGCGGCCTCCTCGACCCGGGCGCGCACCTCCAGACCGGAGGGGGCGTTGGCCTGGCCACCGGCGGCCCAGTCGGCTCCGAGCAGGTCACCGCCCTCGGTGACCGCCCGGACCCGCGGGTGGGTGCGCACCAGCGCCACGGCGGCGGGCAGGTCGGCGACCACGGCCACCCGCTCCAGCGCCCGGGCCAGCGCGGGGCCGAGCTCCGGCGGCGCCTGCACCAGGTCCAGCGCCCAGCGGGCACCGGCGGGCAGCTCCGGCCAGCCGTCGCGGGCGACGGGCGGGAGGCCTCCGGTGACCAGCAGCCCGGCCCGGCCGCCGGCGCCCTCGGCCAGGTGGGTGAGCACGTCGGCGGCCTCGGCCACCCCGGCGACGACGACGGCGTCGGCCAGGCCGCCGAGCGCGGCGGCCAGCGCGACCTCGGCGCCGGGGGTGACGGTGAGCCGGTCGGCGACCGGGCCCAGCACGCCGGGCAGGCCCGCGGAGAGCACCGCGGCGGCGCCGTCGGCGGGGGCCAGCCCGAGGGCGAGGGCGTCCCGGCGGGCCTGGGCGCCGGCCCGGTCGCGCTCGGCGGCGCGCTCGGCGGCGGTGAGCTCGGTGACGGTGCGCACCGCATCGCGGTGCGCGGTGACCGCCGCCGCGTGCGCTGCGGCGAGGTCGGTGTCGTCGCCGGCGTCCTCGGTGAGCTCGTCGCGGCGCCGGGCCAGCCGCTCAGCGGCGGCCTCGGCCCGCTCGGTCGCCTCGGCCGCGGCCGCGGCCAGCCGCTCGGTCTCCGCCTCCCCGGCGGCGGCGCGGGATCGGCCGGCGGCCACCTGGCCGGAGAGCCGGGCCAGCTGCTCGCGCCGGTCGGCCAGCGCCCGGGCGGCGGCGACCAGCGCCCGCTCGGCGTCGGTGAGCGCGGACTCGACGTCGGTGCGCACGGCCACGGCCGTGGTGAGCCGGGCCCGCTCGGCGTCCAGGGAGGCGGCGAGTTCCCGTTCGGTGGTCTCGACCCGGTCGGCCTCGGCGTCCAGCTGCTCGGGGTCGCGGCCGGCCGGGCCCGCCGGGGGCGCGGCGGAGAGGTGCCGGTGCCGTTCGGCCGCCAGCTGGGCGACGCTGCGGAACCGCTCGCCGAGGGTGGAGAGCCGGTACCAGGCCTCCTGGGCGGCGGCGAGCTGCGGCGCGTCGGCGGCCAGCTGCCGCTCCAGGGTCGACTCGGCGCGCGACGCCTCGGCGAGCGCCTGCTCGACGATCGCCCGGCGGGCGCGGGCGGCGGTCTCGTCGGCGACGTCCTTCTCCAGCGCGTCGCGCAGGCCGACCAGGTCGTCGGCGAGCAGCCGCAGCCGGGCGTCCCGCAGGTCGGCCTGCACGCCGGCGGCACGACGGGCCACCTCGGCCTGCCGGCCCAGCGGCTTGAGCTGGCGGCGCAGCTCGGCGGTGAGGTCGGTCAGCCGGTCGAGGTTGGCCTGCATCGCGTCGAGCTTGCGGAGCGCCTTCTCCTTGCGCTTGCGGTGCTTGAGGACGCCGGCGGCCTCCTCGATGAACGCGCGGCGGTCCTCCGGCCGGCCGGAGAGGACGGCGTCGAGCTGCCCCTGACCGACGATGACGTGCATCTCCCGGCCGATCCCGGAGTCACTGAGCAGCTCCTGGACGTCGAGGAGGCGGACCTTGTCGCCGTTGATCTCGTACTCGCTCTCCCCGGAGCGGTACATGCGGCGGGTGATGGACACCTCGGTGTAGTCGATCGGGAGGGCGCCGTCGGCGTTGTCGATGGTGAGGGTGACCTCGGCGCGGCCCAGCGCCGGGCGGCCGGCCGTGCCGGCGAAGATGACGTCCTCCATCTTGCCGCCGCGCAGGCTCTTGGCGCCCTGCTCGCCGAGCACCCAGGCGATCGCGTCGACGACGTTGGACTTGCCCGAGCCGTTCGGGCCGACGACGGCGGTGATGCCCGGCTCCAGGCGGAGCGTCGTCGGCGACGCGAAGGACTTGAAGCCCTTGAGCGTCAGGCTGGACAGGTGCACGGGGAGCAGACTCCGGTGGCCGGCGGGACGGGTGCCGGCCCGACGTTAACCGAGCACACCGACAGGACCCCGGCTCACGGGGCGCCCGGGGCGGGTGGTGCGGAGGCGGTCGTTCAGGCCAGCGCGGGGGTGGCCGACTCGTCGGCCAGGGTGAGCAGCTCGCGGGCGATGACGTTGTCGCGCTCCTCGCGGAGGACGGTGAGCTCCTCCTCCAGGCGGCGTACCCGCGCGCGCAGCGCGGCGTTCTCCTGGGCCATCCGGAGCTCGTGCGGAGCGACGACGGAACCGAACAGGGCCTTGGCCATGACTGAGCGGCCTCTCGCAGACAGGAGGTGGTTCCCGTGCACCGCCGGAGGCGGTCTGCACGGGCTGGTCGCTTCAGGGTGACACCCGCCTCGACCTCGGTCAACGTCTCGGCTACCGCGTCCCCGTGTCGGGTGGATGTCGTCTTGGTCACCCCGTGGTGAAGCCGTGGACCCCCTGCACCACGTCGTCCCGGGCCTGCACGCCGCGGACCGTGCCGGGGGCGTCGGGCCCGTCGAGAGCGGCGAGCACCGCGGCGACGTCGTCGGCCGGTCCCTCGAGGACCACCTCGACGCGCCCGTCGGGCAGGTTCGTCGCCGACCCGGCCAGGCCGCGCGCGGTGGCCGCGCGGCGCACGAAGAACCGGTAGCCGACGCCCTGGACCCGACCGTCCACGACGGCGACCACCCGCCGCGCACTCATGCGCGCCGCCGGGGTCGGGGCTGGCACTGCGGGCAGCTGTAGCTGGACCGGTTCATGAACTGCTCCCGGACGACGGCGGTGCCGCACCGCGGGCAGGGCCGGTCCTCCTGCCCGTAGACGGCCAGGTGGCGGGAGAAGTAGCCGCTCTGCCCGTTGACGTCGACGTAGAGCGAGTCGAACGACGTCCCGCCCTGGGCCAGCGACTCCCCGAGCACGTCCCGGACGCCCTCCAGCAGTGCGGTGACCTGGGGGCGGGTGAGCTTGTCCGTGGGGCGGGCACCGTGCAGCCGGGCGCGCCACAGCGACTCGTCGGCGTAGATGTTGCCCACCCCGCCGATCAGCGTCTGGTCCAGCAGCGCCCGCTTCACCTCGGTGCGGCGCCGGCGGAGGGCGGCGGTGAAGGCCGCTTCGTCGAAGCCGGGGTCCAGCGGGTCGATGGCGATGTGCGCCAGGCGGGGCGGCAGCTCCTCGCCGGTGGTCTCCTCGAGGGCCAGGCCGCCGAAGGTGCGCTGGTCGACGAAGCGCAGCTCACGGCCGCCGTCGGCGAACCGGAAGCGCGCGCGCAGGTGCACCTCGTCGGGCTCGCTGCGCTTCTCCACCAGCAGCTGGCCGCTCATGCCCAGGTGCGCGACGAGCGCCCGGTCGGCGGGGGTGCCGTCGGCGGCGGTCAGCGGCAGCCACAGGTACTTGCCGCGGCGGTGGGCGGCGCTGAACGTGGCGCCGGTGAGCGTCGCGACGAAGTGGTCGACGCCCTCCAGGTGCCGCCGGACGGCGCGGGGGTGGTGCACCTCGACGGCGGCGACGGTGCGCCCGGCGACCCAGCGCTCGAGCCCACGGCGGACGACCTCGACCTCGGGGAGCTCGGGCACTCAGGCCCCCGCGGCCTTCTCCGACTCGGCCTCCGCCTCGGCCGAGAGGGCCCGCCACGCCGCTTCCGCGGCCTCCTGCTCGGCGGCCTTCTTGGTCCGGCCGGACCCGCGGCCGCGGGCGGTGCCGGCCAGCAGCACCGATGCGGTGAAGGTCTTGGCGTGGTCGGGGCCCTCGTCCTCCACCACGTAGACGGGCGCGCCCAGGCCCTGCGCGGCGCCCAGCTCCTGGAGGCTGGTCTTCCAGTCCAGGCCGGCGCCCCGGGTGGCCGACTCGGCCAGCAGCGGGTCGAAGAGCCGGTGCACCAGGGCGCTGGCGACGTCCAGGCCACGGCCCAGGTGGATCGCGCCGATCAGCGCCTCGAGGGCGTCGGCGAGGATCGAGTCCTTCTCCCGGCCGCCGGTGGTCTGCTCACCGCGGCCCAGCAGCAGGTGCGGGCCGACGCCGCCGTCGCCGAGGGAGCGGGCGACCTTGGCCAGCGAGGTCATGTTGACCACGGAGGCCCGCAGCTTGGCCAGCTGTCCCTCGGGCAGGTCGGGGTGGCTGCGGTAGAGCTCGTCGGTGACGACCAACCCGAGCACCGAGTCGCCGAGGAACTCCAGGCGCTCGTTGGTGGGCAGGCCGCCGTGCTCGTACGCGTAGGACCGGTGGGTCAGCGCCAGGGTGAGCAGATCGCCGGGGAGCGAGACACCGAGGGCGTCGGCCAGCCAGCGGGCGGCCTGCGCGGCGTGCGCGTCACCGGCGGGTGAGCGACCACCGGCGTCCACTGCCGACGGCTGCACGGAGCCGTCGGCGGTGGACGCCGGTGTCGTGGTCGAGCTCGCCACGCCGGGAGCGGGTGCGGAGCTGGTCAGACCGCGAGGGTCTGACGGCCGTCGTACTGACCGCAGGTGGGGCAGGCCTGGTGCGGCGGCTTGAGCTCGCGGCAGGCCGGGTTCTGGCAGGCGGCCAGGGTGGGGGCGGTCGTCTTCCACTGCGAACGGCGGGACCGGGTGTTCGCGCGCGACATCTTCCGCTTCGGGACGGCCACGTCAGTTCTCCTCTGGGTCGGTGCGGGCGGACCCGGACTGGGACCCCTCCGCGGTGTCGGTCAGGTGCGCGAAGCGGTCGGCCAGCCCGGCGAACCGGGGGTCGAGCACCTCGTGCGAGTGGTCGGCGGGCAGGTCGTCGAGCCGCTCACCGCAGTCGACGCACAGGCCGGCGCAGTCGGGCGTGCAGGTGGGCGACAGCGGCAGGGTGAGCACGACGGTGTCGCGGACCAGCGGCGCGAGGTCGATCGTCTCGCCCTCGATCCGGCGGACCTCGTCCTCACCGCTGGTCGCCTCGGTGGTGCTGCCCTCGTAGGCGTACAGCTCCTGCACGTCCAGGGTGAGGGTGTCCTCGAGCGGCTCCAGGCAGCGGGCGCACTGGCCGGTCACCGGGACGTCGACCTCGCCGGAGACGAGCACGCCCTCCATGACCGACTCCAGGCGCAGCCGCAGGTCGACCGGTGCACCCTCGGGCACGCCGATCATCTCGACGCCCCAGCCCTCCGGGGCGGGCAGCGTCTTCTCCCACTCACGCATCGAGCCGGCCCGGCGGCCCAGCTCGCGCAGCTCGATCTTCCAGGCCTTGGCGGCGGCACGCTCCGCAGCGGTCGCGGCGGGGTCACCGACGGGACGCCGGGCGTCGGTGGACGCGGCGTCGGAGGGGCGGGCGGAGGCAGCAGGCATGTCAGTACTCGTCGTCGTCGGTGTGGGGTGCCGGCACGGCCCCGAGCGAACGGCACGGGACGGCACGGAGCCGGACAAGCGTCCAGCCTACCCGATCCCCGGCGGGCACCCGCTGGGCGCCATGAGGAACGGGTAGGGCCGCGGCAGGGGTCAGGGGGTCCTGAGGTTGCTGCGTGCCTGCTCCACCGAACGCGCCATGTGGGCGAGGGTGTTCCCGAAGTCGGCCAGCCGCGTGTCGACGTACTCGTCGACCTCCGCCCGCATCCGGGCCACCTCCGCCGCCGTCTGGGCGCCGAGCTCGTCGGCGCGGGCGACAGCGGTGCGGTACACCTCGGTCTCGGTGAGCAGCCGCTCGTTCTCGGCGACGCCCTCGGCGACCAGCTGCTCGGCCTGCGCCCGCCCCTCGGCGACCAGCTGGTCGCGCAGCCGCTCGGCCTCGGCGACGATCGCCTCCGCCTCGGCCTCGGCGCGGGCCAGCAGGTCGTCGGCCTGCTCGCGGGCCTGGGTGAGCAGCTCGTCGCGCTGCCGCCGGGCGGTGCCGACGATCTCCTCGCGCTGCCGCCGCGCGGCGGAGACGACCTGGTCGCTCTCGTTGCGGGTGCGCCCGGTCAGCCGCTCGGCCTCGGCCTGGGCCTGCTGGAGGATCTCGGTGCGCTGCTCGACGATCGCGCCGGCGGCGTGCACCTCCTCCGGCAGCGTCTCGCGCAGCTCGTCGAGCAGGTCCAGCAGGTGGTCGCGCGGGACCATGCAGGAGCCCGACATCGGGACGCTGCGGGCGTTCTCGATGACCGTGGTCAGCTCGTCCACGGTCTCGTAGAGCCGGTACACGACCTCGGTCATGCGGATGCCTCCCGGGCCCGGGCCACCAGCCGGTCGTTGACCGCCTTGGGGACCAGCGACGAGACGTCCCCGCCGAACCGGGCGATCTGCTTCACCAGGCTGGAGGAGAGGTGCCCGACCTGCGGTGCGGTGGGCACGAACAGCGTCTCGACGCCGGCGAGTTCGCGGTTCATCTGCGCCATCTGCAGCTCGTACTCGAAGTCGCCGACGGCGCGCAGCCCCTTGACCACCGCCGGCAGGCCGTTCGCCGTGCAGTAGTCGACCAGCAGGCCGGAGAAGCTGTCGACGACCACGTTCGGCAGGTCGACGGCGGCCTCGCGCAGCAGCGCCATCCGCTCCTCGACGTCGAACAGGCCCGCCTTGCCCGGGTTCACCAGCACCGCGACGACCAGCTCGTCGTACAGCGCGGCGGCACGGCGGATGACGTCGACGTGGCCGTTGGTGACCGGGTCGAACGAGCCGGGGCAGACCGCGCGCCTCACAACGAGCGACCGTACCGGAGCACGGCCTCGCCGTAGCGCCGATCGCGCAGCCCGGTCAGCGGTGTCGGCCAGTCGAAGGGCGCGTCCCGGCTGGCTCGTTCGACCACCACGACCGCCTCCGGGGCGAGCCAGCCGCCGTCGGCCAGCGCGCGCAGCACGCCGAGCACCTCCTCGTCCGGGACGGCGTACGGCGGGTCGGCCAGCACCAGGTCGAAGACGGACGGCGCCGGCCGGGCGACCACCGTGGGCACCGAGCCGGCGAGCACCCGGGCACCGGGCAGGCCGACGGCGGCGACGTTGGCCCGCAGCACGGGCAGCACCTTCGGGCCGGACTCGACCAGCAGCACCTCGACTGCCCCGCGGGACAGCGCCTCCAGCCCGAGCGCGCCGGTGCCGGCGTACAGGTCGAGCACCCGGGCGCCGTCGAGGTCCAGCAGCGAGCCGAGGGAGTTGAACAGCCCCTCCCGGGCGCGGTCGCCGGTGGGCCGCACCCCGGACGCCGGCACCTTCAGCCGCCGCCCACCCGCGGTTCCCGAGATGATCCTCGTCAAGCCTTCTCCAGGTAGTCGGCGCGGTCGTCCAGCGCCAGGGCGGCGACCGCCGCGGCGAGCTCCGGGTGGTCGGCCAGCCCGCGGCCCTCCTCGACCAGCCGGGTGGCCTCCACCCGGGCCTCGGCGATCAGCTGCTCGTCGTCGAGCAGCGACAGCAGCCGCACCCCCGACCGCCGCCCGGACTGCGCGGCCCCGAGCACGTCGCCCTCGCGACGGGTCTCCAGGTCCAGTCGGGCCAGCTCGAAGCCGTCGGTGGTGGCGGCGACCGCGGCCAGCCGCTGCCCGGTGGCCGAGGAGGCGGGCGCCTCGCTGACCAGCAGGCACAGCCCCGGGTGCTTGCCGCGGGCCACCCGGCCGCGCAGCTGGTGCAGCTGGCTGACGCCGAACCGGTCGGCGTCCATCACCACCATCACCGTGGCGTTGGGCACGTCGACGCCGACCTCCACGACGGTGGTGGCCACCAGCACGTCGACCTCGGCGGCCGCGAAGGCCCGCATCCGGGCCTCCTTGTCCTCCGGCGTCATCCGGCCGTGCAGCACCTCGACCCGCAGCTCCGCCAGCGGCCCGGCGCGCAGCTCGTCGGCGACGTCGAGCACCGCCAGCGGCGGCCGCCGGTCGCTGCCGCCCTTCTCGTCCTCCGGCGGGGCGCCGTCGGCGTCGTCCGGGCCGTCGTCGTCCCGCGCGGAGCCCTTGCCGTCCTCGGCGTCCCCGATGCGCGGGCACACGACGTAGGCCTGCCGCCCGGCGGCGACCTCCTCGCGCACCCGGGCCCAGGCGCGGTCGAGCCAGGACGGCTTCTCCCGGACCGGCACCAGCGAGCTGGACACCCCGCCGCGACCGGCGGGCAGCTGGCGCAGCGTGGAGGTCTCCAGGTCGCCGTAGACGGTCATCGCCACGGTGCGCGGGATGGGCGTGGCGGTCATCACCAGCACGTGCGGGGGGCGGTTGCCCTTGGCGCGCAGCGCGTCGCGTTGCTCGACCCCGAACCGGTGCTGCTCGTCGACGACGACCAGGCCGAGGTCGGCGAACTCGACGCCCTCCTGCAGCAGGGCGTGGGTGCCGACGACGATGCCGGCGCTGCCGTCGGCGACCGCGGCGCGGGCCTCCCGGCGGACGGCGGCCTTCTGCGAGCCGGTGAGCAGCACCACCCGGGTGCCCGCCGGGTCTCCGTCGAGCTCCCCGGCCCGGCCCAGCGGCCCGAGGACCGCCGCGAGGCTGCGGGCGTGCTGGGCGGCGAGCACCTCGGTGGGCGCCAGCAGCGCGGCCTGCCCTCCGGCGTCGACGACCTGGGCCATCGCCCGCAGCGCGACGACGGTCTTGCCCGAGCCGACCTCGCCCTGCAGCAGCCGGTTCATCGGCTGCTCCCGGGCCAGCTCCGCGGCGAGCTCCTCCCCCACCTCACGCTGCCCGTCGGTGAGCGCGAACGGCAGGGCGGCGTCGACGGCGTCCAGCAGGCCGCCGGCCCGGCGCGGCCGGGCGATGCCGGGTTCCAGCGCCGCGGCGCGGCGGCGGCCGGCGAGCGTGGCCTGCAGCACCAGCGCCTCGTCCCACTTGAGCCGCTCGTCGGCCTGGTCGACCTGTTCCTGGGAGTCCGGCCGGTGCTTCCAGCGCAGGGCGGTGGCCAGCGGGACCAGCCTGTGCCGCTCCCGCACCGGCGCGGGCAGCGGGTCGTCGAGCGCCTGCTGCAGGGAGCGCTCGTCGTCCAGCAACAGCTTCACCGACTTCTGGATCACCCAGCTGGAGACGTCCTTGCTCGCCGGGTAGATCGGCACCAGCGCGCGGGCCCAGTCGGCGTCGTCGCCGGTGATGACGTGGCAGTCGGGGTGGGTGAACTGCAGGTCGCCCTGCCACTTGCCCACGGTGCCGGCGAACAGCCCCCACTCCCCGACGTCGAGGTGGGCGTGCCGGTGGTTGAAGAAGACCAGCCGCATGCTGCCCGCGCCGTCACCCACGGTGACCTCGGTGATCGTGCCGCGGCGCTGGCGCATCGGCCGGCTGCTGACCTTCTTCACCTGGGCCAGCACGGTGACCCGGTCACCGACCTGGAGGTCCTCCAGCCGGCTCATCTCCCCGCGCCGGGCGTACCGGCGCGGGTAGTGCCGCAGCAGGTCGCGGACGGTGTGCAGCGACAGCTGGTCGGCCATCGCCTTCGCCGTCTTGGGGCCCACCACGCGGCTGAGCGGGGTGTCCATCGCCAGCGCCACGTCACTCCACCCCGACCAGCAGCGGGAGCGCCCCCTCGCCCCCGGCGTAGCGCAGCACCTCGACCGTGGGGTGCGCCGCGGCCAGGTGCGCGCAGACGGTGTCGCCCAGCGCCTCGTCGCCCGCCACCACGGTGGCCAGCTCACCGCCGGCCGACAGCAGTCGGTCCAGCAGCTCGGCGGCGACGGCGGCGAGCTCGGCCCCGATGACGACGACGTCGCCGTCGGCGGTGCCCAGCACGTCGCCGGCGGAGCAGCGACCGGCCGAGGTGAGCGCCTCGTGCTCGGCGACGACGACCTCGGCCCAGCGCGTGGCGGCCGCCGCCTCGGCCATGGCGATCACGTCGTCACCGAACCGGCGCGCCGGGTCGGCGACCGCCAGCGCGGCGACGCCCTGCACCGCCGAGCGGGTGGGCACGACGGCGACGTCGCGGCCCTCCTCGCGAGCCCGCTCGGCCGCCCGCGCCGCCACGGCGGTGACCTCGGGGTGGTTGGGCAGGACGACGACCTGCTCGGCGCCGGTGCCGAGCACCGCGGCCAGGACGGCGTCCTCGGTGACCGCGTCGACCGGGGCGGTGAGCACGGTGACCCCCTCGCCGGCGAAGAGGTCGGCCAGGCCTGCCGCGCAGGCCAGTGCCACGACCGCACGGACGCCGGGCGCGGCCGCCGGCGGGCGCACCGGGGCGAGCGGCGTGACCGTGATGCGGTGCGGCCGGCCGGCCTCGATGCCCGCCTCGATCGCCGCCCCGACGTCGGAGACGTGCACGTGCACGTTCCACTCCCGCCCGCCGGGGGTGTCGACCCCGACGACGACCAGCGAGTCGCCGAGCCCGGCCAGCCGGTGCTGCAGCCGGGCCACCGCGGCGTCGTCGGAGTCGGCCAGCAGGTACTGCACCTCGCTCCCGGGGCCGGCAGGTGGCTGGCCGACCAGCGGCGCGGGCGCGGCCCGGTGCCGGTGGGGCCGGCCGGCGAGCGGCGGGCGGACCGGCACCTCTCCGGTGACCGTGCCGACCAGTGCGTCGAGCACCAGGCACCAGCCGGCGCCGCCCGCGTCGACCACCCCGGCGTCACGGAGCGCGGCGAGCTGGCCCGGGGTGGCCTGCAGCGCGGTGCGCGCGCCGTCGGCGGCGGCCCGGACGACGTCGGGCAGCGCGTCGCGGCCCACCTCGACCGCGGTGACCGCGGCGTCGGCGCCGGCGCGGGCCACGGTGAGGAAGGTGCCCTCCTCCGGGTCGGCCACCGCGCCGTAGGCGGTGCGCGCCGCGGCAGCCAGCGCACCGGCGAGCACCGGGCCGTCGACCCGCTCGGCGCCGGCCAGCCCGTCGGCCAGGCCGCGCAGCAGCTGGGCGAGGATCGCGCCGGAGTTGCCCCGGGCACCGAGCACCGCGCCTCGGGCGAGGACGGCCCACGCCGACTCCCCGGCCGCCGACTGCAGCGCGGTGTGCCCGGCCTCGGCGGTGAGCAGCAGGTTGGTGCCGGTGTCGCCGTCGGGCACCGGGAAGACGTTGAGCTCGTCGAGCCGGCCGCGGGACCGGGACAGCGTGTCGACGACGGCGCGGCTCCACCGGCCGACCGCCGCGTCGTCGAGCGCCTGCAGCACGGACGGGAGGGTACCTGCGCCGACCGACGGTCCCCGTTCGCGCGCTGCGGGAGCACCGGCGGCTCCGGCCGGTCCGACGGCCGCGCCGGGGACCGGCTACAGTGGTCTCCAGTCTGCGTGTGGGTACTCGTGTGCCCGTGTCCGAACGACCGCGCTGCAAACGACTTCAGTTGAACGACTTCTGGGAGTGATCCGCCGTGGCTGCCGTGTGCGATGTCTGTGGCAAGGGGCCCGGTTTCGGTATGTCGGTGTCGCACTCGCACCGCCGCACGCCGCGCCGTTGGAACCCGAACATCCAGTCCGTGCGGGCTGCGCTGGCCGGCGGTGGCCGCCAGCGCATGAACGTCTGCACCTCCTGCATCCGTGCGGGCAAGGTCGTCCGGGGCTAGTCCCCCCGCTGACCGCTCCCGGCTCCGGCCGGGGCACCCAGACCCCGGAGGTCCTCGTGACCTCCGGGGTCTTTCGTGTGCTCGCCGCGGACGCCCGGCACGCGGGATCGGCTGGTCGTTGGCCCGGGCACGGAACTGTCGTACCCGGCCCCCGCCACCCTCTCCGGGACAGTCGTGGGGGGGGGGGGGGGGGGGGGGGGGGGGGGGGGGGGGGGGGGGGGGGGGGCGGGGGGGGGGGGGGGGGGGGGGGGGG